>CAYWOV010000113.1:0-7555 GCA_964459965.1 uncultured Planctomycetaceae bacterium
TTTCCGACCGCTTCCACCGTCTGGGCTATCGCACCGACATCGAGCGGTTGTTGCCAGAACTCGATTTGCTGGTGCATAGCGCCCGCCAGGAACCGTTTGGCCGCGTGCTGCTGGAAGCGGCCGCGGCCGGTTGTCCAATTATCGCAACCGACGTCGGAGGAACGGCCGAGATGCTTGTCGACGGGCAATCGGCTCTTCTCGTCCGCCCCGATCAGCCGGAAACGCTGGCCGCAGCGATGGTCCGCGCACACAACGACACGGCACTTCGTAGCAATCTTGCCCGCGAGGCAAAACAGCGTATCGCCCGGTATTTTTCGATCGAAACGGCAGCCCGCAACCTGGGCGACTTTTGGCGGAGGACTTTGAACGAATAATCTTTCGCGGCCGACTGTCCTTACAAATTCATGGACGGCGGGCCGGCCAGTTCAAATGCTTCCGCAGAAATGCAAATGTCCCTTGGCCGTGAATCGTGTGTGGGCCGTTGAAGAACTCAATTTCCGTACGGTCGCCGAGACCCAGCTTGTCGTAATGCCGGCGGACTTTCGAATATTCCCAGGCGACCCATTCGTCCGGAGCCACGCCGTCATCGTGCCCGCGCTCGACCATGAAGGGGCGCGGCGTCATTAGCGAGGCCAATTCGGCGTAGTTGGCCACGTGTCCCATGTCCCACTCGAACATCTCGTATTCGGGTGTGAAGACATAACTGTAACTGTCAGCGTTCGTGGCGTTCTTGCGGACCCACTCGTTGAAGTCGCCCGAGCAGATCGACAGGGCATATTGCGGCAGCATGGTCGGCACGCGCATCGCCGTCTTGCCGCCGTACGAGAGGCCGTAAAAGCCGATCCGCTCCGGGTCGACATTGGGAAGCGTGGCCAGCCATGCGAGCGTGCGCTGGTGCTGCGGAATAATGTAACTAAACAGCGACCGGCCGAGCGGATTACTTTTGCGCTGGATGGTGCGGAAGCGGTCCATTCCCCGGTAGGGGTTCTGCGGGGCATACGTGATGAAGCCCCGCTGGGCCAGCGCTGCGGTGAATCCCTTGTAGTACTTGAATCCGTCGGCGGTTGGGCTGATCGTGTCCATCGGCACTCCTTCGAGGCCGTGTTGGCAAACGACGACCGGCCGCCGCTCGCCGGGTTTGAGGTCGGTTGGCAATAAGAGGATTCCGCCCGCGATCACGTCGGGATAAACGTCGATCATTACTTCGTAACCGGTAAACGCGGGGTCGTCGAAAATCTTGCGCGTGCGAACGTTGGGCGGTATCATCGGATCCGGGAGCTTGCCAATCAGTGTCCTCCAAACGAGGTCGCGATATTTCTCTGCCGATTTGGCCCAAGCCGCCGGGTTTGATCGGTCGGCCTGCGACCACTTCTGATCGCGCACTTTGGCGCTCTCTTCGAGCAGTTTCTGTGTGAAATCGACCAACTCGTCCACCTGGCGATGCTGACGTTCGCTCGAATCTCCCGTCGCCTGCAAAACTCGCGGCGGCTCCCCATCCGGGGTCAGGGGCTGGCGAATCCCCAGTGCGGCGATAAAACGAGCGACCGATGAATCGGACCCCGGCGGCCCTTGGCCGCCGGAACTTTCGACGAGCCAAATCCGTTCACGAAAACCTGAAGGCAAAAGGTCGGAAAGGCGTGCAAACTCTCGCCGCACGTCCTGCACGTCGGCCGTCTCAATTCGTCCGGGCGCGGCGCCGGAACGACCGTTGCGCGAGGCGGGCGGCCCAGTGACGCGAGGGACGGCCGCTGCCTCGATCACCAGCGCCCGCGGAGCGATCAAGGACGCGATTTCGGCGTCCCCGAACTCCGTCAACAACGACCAAACGTTGCGGTAAATCGGCTCCTGCCAAAGCTTCTCACGCGGCTGAAAATATCCGCTGACGAGAACCGCCTGAATCCGCGGGTCCAAAGCAACGGCATAGAAGGCGAGTAGTCCCCCCTCGCCCACTCCGGCCACGCCGATCGGCAGATTGTGGCCCTCGGCCTCGTTCATCCGCGTGAAGATGTCGACCGCGGCGAGCACCTTTTGGACTTCGTAGCCAGTAATGTGCCGGCCGAGTTCAAACGCCATCCGATAGATGAATTCACGATGCGGTTGATTTGTGAAACGCACGGCCGGGTTCCCCGACCACCTATCGTCACGGCTGATCAGTGTCGGCACGACAACCTGCACGCCGTTTTCAGCCAACCGGCGGGGAAGTTGTGAACGCCGATCGACTCCGCTTGCGAGACCCGCGAACGATTCCGGTGTCCAGTCCGCATCGGGAAGAACGACGGCGCGGGCACGGGGAGGCGAAACCGGCTCGAGCAGAATTCCCTCCGCAGTGACGCCAGCCAGCACGTGCCAACGCACGGCCCGGACGGTGTACGATTTGGTCCGGGCGATTTCGGAGCCTGAAGCGGTGGTTGCGATCAGCTCGAACGCACGACCGGCAACGCGCGGGTCGACGACACCAAGAATCGTTCCCAGATGCTGACGATTCGAGGCGATGCTTTTTTCGTAGGCCGCGATGGTCGAGAAATCTCGCTGCCAGAACTTCGACCGAGTCGTTGGCGACTCGTCCAACCCGCGGAGAGCATATCGGTTGATGCCGTCGACCATTAACTCGTCGAGCGGCTGTTTCAGCTCAAGCTTTGTCGTACCGGGCAGGAACACGGGTGACTCGTCCGCAAGAGCGGTGAGGGCGTAGAAGCCGACCGCCGCGAACAAAAAAAGCAAAGTCGAAGCAATGCGGAGGACCATCTGTTAGATCTCGAAATCGGCAGTCGGAGGGAGTGCGCCGCTCCTTCACATTACCTGAATATTCGGCGCCTTCGAAGCGGCTGACCGCAAGGGCGCACCGCGACAGGCTATTGCCTGTTTATCGGCCACAGGTACACTGAAGGGAGCCGGAAGAGGGGTTTCTTCCTTGGTTGACACGCGTCAACGTGACGCCGATGTCCAATTCTCCGTTAGTGGCTCGAAGCGATGGATCCTGCCTACCTGGCGGTCGCCCTGCTGGTACTCGGACTGACGCTGATCATCTGCGAAGTGTTTATCCCTTCGGCCGGACTGATCGCGGCCGCTGCGACGTTATGCTTTGCGGGATCGGTCGTGACGGCCTACATGGCGTGGTGGTACGACAAACCCACGTATTTCGCGATTTATCTCATCTCGCTCCTGATCCTGATACCCTCGGCAGTGAGCGGCGCACTTTATTTATTGCCGCGGACGGAGTTCGGCCGGCAGGTGCTTTTGGAAGCCCCCGCTCTCGACGAAGTGACTCCTTATCAGGAAGAACAGCGTCAACTCCAGCGGCTCGTGGGCCGGGTCGGTAAGACGTTGACATTGCTTAATCCCGGCGGCCTGGTGTTGGTGGATGGAACGCGGCAGCACTGCGAAAGTGAAGGCAGCATGCTCGAAGCCGGCGCGCCGGTGGAAGTCGTCGCGGTCAAAGGGAATCGCGTCGTGGTCCGACCTGTCGAGCGCCACGTGAATGAACCCGGCTTCGATCCCGAGCCTCGCCGCTCCGGCGATTCACCGCTAGACTTTGATTTACCGCAAAGCTAAACCGCTCCAAGGTGTTCTAAATGCTTCGCAATCTCCTGATATTTGCTGATCTCGAACAGTCGCTCGGTCCGTGGATTATTCTGGCCGCACTGGTCGTCATTGTCGGGGCGATCATTTTCATCGCCGTCCTGGCCCGGTACTTCAATCTATGGATCCAATGCATCTTCACCCGGGCCGATATCAATATCTGGCAACTCATGATGATGTCGATCCGCAAGGTGAATCCGACCGTGATCGTCCGCTGCAAGATCATGGCCGTTCAGGCTGGGCTAACGCGGGTCTATCCGATCACAACCCGTGCGCTGGAGGCGCATTATCTCGCCGGCGGCAACGTGCCCAACGTGATCCGCGCCCTGATTGCCTCCCATCGCGCCCATATCGATCTCGACTGGCAAACGGCACAGGCGATCGACCTGGCCGGGCGCGACGTGTTGGAAGCAGTGCGGACCAGCGTTTATCCGAAGGTCATCGATTGTCCTGATCCAAAGCGTTCGGCGGGAGCACTCGATGCCGTTGCCGGCGACGGAATTCGGCTCAAGGCGCGGGCTCGCGTGACGGTCCGCACCAACCTGCGGCAATTGGTCGGCGGTGCGACGGAAGAAACGATCATCGCACGCGTAGGCCAGGGCATCGTCCAGGCCATCGGTTCGACTCGGTCGTACAAAACCGTGCTGGAAAACCCCGAGCGGATTTCCGAAACGGTGCTTGGGCAAGGGCTCGAGGCGCAAACCGCGTACGAAATTGTCTCCATCGACATTGCCGACATCGATGTCGGCGAAAATATCGGTGCCCGGCTGCTGGCCGATCAGGCGGAAGCCGACATGCGGGTGGCCCAGGCGAAGGCCGAGCAGCGTCGGGCGGCCGCGCGTGCCCGCGAACAGGAGGAAATTGCCCATATTCAGGAAAACCGGGCGAAGGTCGTCGCGGCCGAAGCACAGGTCCCTCTGGCGATTGCCGATTCCTTTCGCACGGGAAAGTTGGGCTTGCTCGACTACTATGAATTAAAGAACGTCCAGGCCGACACGCGGATGAGAATGTCGATCGCTGGCAGCGGCGCGGCCCCGCTCGAATCTCCGACGGAGCAAAATACAACGTGACGAATCGATTGACCGATGACGGAAGGACGTGGCAAAGTTGAAACCAATCGGCGAGTCGCTGATGGTTGGTCTTAGCCGTTCCTCGCCCATGGAATTTGCATGATGACGCGGTTCGATGCAACACCGGTTCTCGCCGCACTGACTTTCGAGTTCTGGAAGTTTGTGATCATTCTTTTGATGGTGCTCGGGAGCACCATCTTGAAGAAGATTTCGGACGCTCGAGAGAAAGCGGAACGCGCCAAAGCGGGTAAATCGACCGGAAATCCGCCGCCGGCGGCTGCCGTCCGACGCGAAACTGGTTCTCGCGGTCCCGATGGAGTTTGGGCCACGGGGTCGGCAGAGCCGGTGGCCGCGGCGCGACGCGACAATCCACACCGCAACGAAATCGAGCAGTTCTTGGAAGAAGTCGGCCGCCGCCGTCCTGCCTCCGCCCCGCCCGCGCGGGGTGAAGGCGTTGGGGGTGCTGCCGCTCCCGCCGCAACGCAGATGGCTCGACAGGTCGCACGGCCGCAACCGCCTCAGCCGGTTCCCGCTTCGACGCAACGAACAATGGGATCTTCCGCCCGCATGCGGCCGGAAACTCCCAAAGCGGCACCCTTGGCCGCGCCTCAGAGCCTGCCATTGCGACCAGGAGTGGAATTAGCCCAACGGAAGGCGCCGGTCTCCGACGATTTGGGAGCACAGGTTCGCGCCCATCTGACTCAGTATCTCGACTCGTCGCGAATGTCGCAGCGGGCGAAAGCCGATTTGGGCACGGCCGTCGAACGTGCCGTGCGCGAACATCTGGGAAAGACCGAAACGCGCGGCACGGACGAACAGGATGCGCTCACCGTGGCGGCCCAGTCCGGTACGTCGATTATCTCGCTGTTAAGGAATCCGGCCGGTGTGCGGACGGCCGTCCTCGTCAACGAAATCCTCCAGCGGCCGAAGTGCCTGCGTCGAGAGACTTGATCGGTCGAGAACCAGCACATGGCGGAGCCGTGGTTGAAGGTGCTGATGGTCGCGGGGCCCTTCGAAGTCCGCGGATCATCGGCGAACACGCTTCGCCTCGCCGAAGGCCTTGCCGCCCACCAGGTCGAAAGTGCAATCGTCACGCCAAACGCCGATTGCGTTGCTCCGTGTCGGCGCGACCGTCTTTCCGTCTCGATTTACCCACGGCTCAACCTCCCGCTGTGGGGCCGAGTCGTGCGCGAGTCGATCATTCGTGACTTCTCGGAGAGGCCGCCCGACATAATCCATGTTCAGTCGTGGAGCATGTACCGGTTGGGCGCCTGGCTCGCGCGGCGGCTCGCGAGGCCATTTATTTTGGGCGTTCACGGCTATTTGCCGCCGCAGATCCGCATTCACTTCAATCGCCAGTGGGGGCGGCGAATCATCGCCGTGAGTCAAAGCGTCCGATCGGAACTTTTGAGCCGCACGTCGCTGCCGCCTGAGATGGTGAGCGTGATCCATGCCGGAGTCGTCGTGCCCGATTCGCCCGCCGCGCCGGCGATTCTTGCGCCCGAACGGCTGCCTGTCGTGGGCACGGCCGGCCCTTTAGAAGCGGTGAAAGGCAACGTATTTTTTCTCGGCGCGGCCCAGCGCGTCGCGGCTCTCCACCCGGAGACCGAGTTCCTCGTCGCCGGTGCCGGTCCGGAAGAGGAGAACCTCCGCCGCCTGGCTCGCGAACTCGGGCTGAACCGCAATGTGACTTTTGCCTCGAATCTGTACGATTTTTCCGCGGCACTGGCCGCCATGGATATTTTTTGCTTGCCGTCGCTGCGGCAGGGTCTGGGCACCATCATGCTGGAAGCGATGGCCCTGGGCCGACCCGTCATCGCCACGGGAGTCGGCGGCATCTACAGTGTTGTCCGCAATAACGAAACCGGACTGGTCGTCCCCCCCTCCGATAGCGGCGCCTTGGCGGAACGCATCCTCGAACTCTTGCACGACCCGGTCCGCGCTCGGGCGATCGGCGAAGCCGGCCGCACGCTCGTCCGCGAAGAATTCGGAGTCGAACGCATGGTCGCCCAAACGGCCGACCTCTATCGCGAAGTCCTCGCGTCGGAGCGAACAGCCTCTCCGACAGTGGTCGTTTAAGTCGCCTGCCAATTCGTGCGGGCGATGCTTGCTGCCAAACTGGCATTAAACGGGCGACTTATTTGACTCTTATGAGCGCATCGAAGACCGGATGGGGCCATACGCTGCGGATATTCAAACGGCCCAAGCCCTAAAGCAACCCAAGGCGGCTTTGGCGGTCATGCTAAACCGGAATTGGCGGGCCGGTGGTCAGCAGGCTGCAAACAGCCAGGAGAACCTATCCGCTAATCGTCGGCTGGTTTCACCGGATTGCCAAGCTGCTGGGCGAGTGCATCACGCTCTTTTACCAAGCCAAGGACCAGCTCGCGTTGCCGCTGTTCGGCCCGCTGGTCGGCGTCTTGGGTCAGTGGATTCGGGGAGGGCGATGCGATTCTCCAGGTCCGCATTCGGTCCAATGTGTGCTGTTCGTCCTCCAGCTTCCGGGAGACCTGGTTGTAGTGCTGCAGCGGGGCAGCCGAGCGCTCGCCGTACCACCTAAACATAAGGACGACGGCGAGCGCCAGAACAATCGTCACCCAAAGCCAAAAGCGGTCGACCCCATTCACGGTCAGCCCAAAAGCGCGGGGCCGTCCTATTGGCTGCAGTATCCAGCCAATGCGCAGCCAGAATTTACGATCAAGGCGCATCGTCAGACCCCCTCGATGAGGCGGCCGGCGATTGTACCGCGAGTGGTTACGGCAAAGCAAAAAAGCTAGCTGCTACGGCATTCCGGACCAACGGCGATTGGTGGGTGCGTGGGGCATCATCCAGGCCAGGGTTCTGCATTGACACGGCGTCTGTCAGGGCTTCGCTTTGGGCGACAGCAGCGCCCGCTCGACCACGCCCTG
>CAYWOV010000114.1:0-7451 GCA_964459965.1 uncultured Planctomycetaceae bacterium
GACTGGTGGCGGTCAACGTCATGCTCGTCTTATTCAATCTGCTGCCGGCGTTCCCCATGGACGGCGGGCGCGTCCTGCGAGCACTCCTGGCCATGTGGATGCCGCGTGTGCGGGCGACCCATATCGCTGCTTCTGTGGGGCAATTCATGGCGATTCTGTTCGGCATTGCCGGGGTGTTCAGCGGTCAATGGATGCTGCTGTTTATTGCCCTGTTTGTGTATTTGGGAGCCCAAGCCGAATCGCACATGGTGGAGATGCGGTCTCTGTTCAAAGGCGCCCGCGCCCGCGACGCCATGATCACGCGCTTCCGCACGCTCCGCGCGAATGATCCGATCGAATCGGTCGTCGAGGAATTGTCGGCCGGCCATCAAAAGAACTTTCCGGTGTTGGAAGGTAGGGCACCGATCGGCGTTTTGATCCACCGCGACCTGATTGCCGCTTTGGCAAAAGGGGACCGTCTGGCCCGCGTGGGCGATATCATGCGGAGGGAGTTGGTGGTGGTTCAAGACTCCGATCCGCTTGACCGCGTCATCGACCAAATGCAATCCAAAGGGCAACCCCTGGCGCTTGTTGAGCGCAACGGTGAATTGGTCGGACTGTTATCCGAAGAGCACATCGGCCAATGGGTGATGCTGCATTCGTCGGTGACAGCTGACAGCAGCAAGGGATCAGGGGTCCGTGAAAGCCGGCCGCGCCTCGGCGCGCCTTCGTCCTGAATCAGCATTCGACACTCACCATTTGCCACTGAAACTGGAGCTTTTGATGAACGTCCTGGTCCTCGATGTCGGCGGCACGCATGTTAAGATCCTGGCCACAGGACAAAAGGAGCGACGCGAGTTTGTGTCGGGCCCGACGATGACGCCGGTCGAAATGGTCGCCGGCGTGTTGAAAGCGGCCGACGGTTGGCAGTACGACGTCGTCTCGATCGGTTACCCGGGGCCCGTGCTGCGGGGCAAGCCCGTGTCGGAGCCCCATAATTTGGGTTCGGGCTGGGTCGGTTTCGATTTCGAGGCGGTCTTCAAGCATCCGGTGAAAGTCATCAACGACGCGGCGATGCAAGCCCTGGGAAGTTATCGAGGCGGTCGGATGCTCTTTCTGGGTCTGGGCACCGGTTTGGGATCGGCCATGATTGTCGACGGGATTCTCGAGCCGATGGAGCTGGGACATCTACCGTATAAGAAGGCGACCTTCGAGGATTATGTGGGCATCCGGGGACTTGAGCGGTTGGGAGGGAAGAAATGGCGGAAGCATGTAGAGGACGTGGTGGCGCGCCTCGCCGCCGCGATGCAGGCTGATGAGGTCGTTCTGGGAGGCGGAAACGTGAAGAAACTGAAAGAGCTGCCGCCTCTTTGCCGTGAGGGAGACAACGACAATGCCTTCATCGGCGGGTTCCGCCTCTGGGAGACATCGCCACACAACCCGACTGCGGCCCAAGCCTGCGCGCCGACAGCAGAACCGAGTTAATAACAGTCAAGCGAGCCGCGACTCGTCCAATTCCCTTGATTACACGACGACTATTGAGCACAAGGGGTCTGTCATGAAAATCGATGTTGTTCCAGATGGAGAGACGGCGGCGCGACAGGGAGCCGTGTTGATCGCCGACGAAGCGCGTGCGGCAATCGCAGCCCGGGGCAGATTCTTGTTTGCGGTCAGCGGGGGAAAGAATCCTTGGACAATGTTCAGCATCTTGTCCAAGGCGGATCTCCCTTGGGAAAAGATTGAGATCTTCCAGGTCGACGAACGTGTCGCCCCGGATGGCGATCCCGATCGCAACCTCACCCATCTGTACCAGAGTTTTGCCGGCAATCCGCGACTGCGACCCGAACAGATCCACGCAATGCCTGTCACAGATCCCGACCTCGAGAGCGCTGCCGCGCGTTACGCCCGGATCCTCGAAAAGGCGGCCGGCCCCTCGCCGGTGCTCGATCTCGTCCATCTGGGTCTCGGTCCCGATGGTCATACGGCGTCGCTAATTCCGGGTGACCCCGTCCTCGACGTCGCCGATGTCGACGTTGCACTCACCGGCGTTTATCAGGGCCGACGACGAATGACTTTGACATATCCCGTCCTCAATCGGGCCCGGCGGATCTTTTGGCTGATCACAGACGCGCCCAAAGCCGACGCCCTCGCGCGTCTGGCCAAGGGTGACCCGAGCATTCCCGCGGGACGAGTTTGCAGCGAGCGGGCCATCGTGTTGGCCGATCGTGCAGCCGCATCGCTTCTGCCAACGCAGGCCCAGACGTAGGGCGCGCCGTCGAACTTCCGAGTGATCTCACGTCTGAACGTGTCGGCAATCATTCCACAGTCGAATAACGGGCGAATCGAGATCGTGCTCGTATCCGACCTCGCTGAGGGCAGCCGTACTAAGATAGAAGGATTTGCCCTCGCGCGGATCGAGTCCGCACCATCGAGCTCCCAAGACGCGAAGAAAATGGCCGCTCGAGAAAACGAGCGCGTCACTCTTCAAGGCGCGAAGGCGGGCGATCACGCGATCGGCTCGGGCGCCGATTTCGGAAATGGTTTCGCCCCCGGGGCAACCATCGCGGAAGACATTCCAACCCGGCCACTGTCGGCGGATCTCGTCCGACGTTTTACCTTCGTACGTCCCGTAATTCCATTCGACCAGGTCTGGGTCGACAACCGCCTGCCCTCCGAATCCGGCCAGCTCGCAAGTCCGCCGCGCGCGCTGCAGGGGACTTGTGAAGACATATGGAAACTTGAGTCCGTTGAGCCGCGCGCCGAGCTGCCGCGCGTTGCGCTCGCCGTGTTCGGTGAGCGGAATATCGCTCAACCCGGTGTGTTGGCCGGAAAGACTCCAGGCGGTCTCGCCGTGGCGGGCCAGGTAGATCGTCGGCAAAGTCTCGTTCATCAATCAATCTCGGCGAATAGTCACTTTGGCTCGGGAGGCGGCGGAGAGTTGGTCGGTTTTGTCGGCGCTTCGGGATCGGACGCCAGGATTTCGTCAAGCACTTTAAGTCTGGCTTCCGCGTTGCGGACCTCGGCGGGCGACACCGCGCGGACGGCGCCGAGTCGACGAGTTCGTTCCAACTCGTCAGCCGCGACGTCACGAGAAGTCGTGATAATGTTCCGCAGCAAACGGACTTTGCGATCGGCCCTCGCGAGCAGGACAGAGGCGGTCTCCACGTCAAAGGCGGTCGCACCGTTGCCTCGCTTCACCTTTTGTTGGGCGGCTTCGAGCGCGGGCTTGGCGGCCTCTTTCTCGCCGAGTGCGTCGCTGAAAGCGACCGCTAACTCGATGGCATTAGGCATGCCGTTAAAGGGTGGAAACATCGGTCGGAATTGGGTCATGAAAAGCCCGGGCCGACGCCCCGACATCACAGCCGACGGCGGAAGAGCGAACGGGGCAGGAGCGGAATCGCCCAGTGCTTGATGCACATGTTCATCAACCGCGGCCTGAACCTGTTTCAGCCTCAACACCAAGTCGGCGTTGCGTTTTTTCAGATCGTCCCGTTCTCGCTCGACGTCCTGTAGTTTCTCGCGGTCCGATTTTCCGCCCGATGACTGAGTTGGCGAATCCGCCGGTACTCGATCGGTTGATTTCTCTTCCTGCGACTGCGCCTGGACGGCTTTGGCTGCCCCAGTGCTAAGGATTGCGGTCACGAGCGCCAAGCCAACCAGGCGGTTCCATTGCCGACGCACGCCGCTTCTGGCAATTGTGTGTTGAAGTGAAAGGAACATGACGATTCTCCTGTGAGGAGCTACGCCATCAAATCATCAATGACGTCGCCGTTGGGAACGATCCGGTAAGGACGGCGAAACGCGTCGTGCACCTGGCCGTCGTGGCGGATGCCGAGCAGGCGATACATCGTGGAAACGACGTCACCCGGTGTCAGCGCGTTGCTGGCTGGGAACGCGCCGATGCGGTCACTCGCGCCATAAATCAATCCCTGCTTGAATCCGCCGCCCACCATCATGAGGCTGTAACAATAGTTCCAGTGGTCGCGGCCACCGTTGTTGGCATTGATTTTTGGACTGCGTCCAAAGTCGCCGAAAGCGGCAACGATTGTTCGTTCGAGCAAGCCCCTTTCCTCAAGGTCCCCAATCAGGCTGGAACAAGCGGCGTCGAATTGCGGCAACAAATGACCCTTGAGTGCGGCGAAGTTGCTGCCATGGGTGTCCCACGTGGCGTTGGCGTCGGGCGCCCACGACACAGTGACCACCCGAGTCCCCGCCTCGATGAGTCGTCGTGCCAGCAGGACGCTTTGACCATAGATGTTGCGCCCGTATGCTTCGCGAACGTGGTCGGGCTCTTGCTTGAGTTGAAACGCACGCTGAGTTCCCGGAGAGGTCAATAAGTCGATCGCACGCGATTGGAAGGCGGTCATCGTCCGGGAGGAATTTGCGCCAAAATGCTCACTGACATTCTGTTCCAGTTTTTCGTACAGAGCGCGCCGTACCGCCAAACGCTCGGCACTGATATCGGTCTGCAGAGTCAGTTCGGGAACGCCAAAATCGCTCGCGTTCGGGTCGCGGAGCACAAACAGCGGATCGTGTGCGTGGCCCAGGAAGCCGCCGAAAAATCCGGGCTGCGGCGGGCCGCCCGCTCCCTCCTTTGTCATATAGGGGAGGGTCACGTTCGGCAAAACAGGGCGCGACGGCGGACGAAAGAGCGAAACGAGTGAACCCGGCGAGGGATAATCGGTCGGTTGCGTACCGCCTCCGACCTCACCCCGGTCGTGGCCGGTGAGGGATGCATACACGGCGGCCGCATGCGAGTTGTTCACTCCGTGGTGCATTGACCGCACAATCGTCGCGCGATGTGCGTGCCGTGCCAGGCGCGGAAGATGTTCGCTCATCTGATAACCGGCAAGCGACGTGGCGATTGGATGAAATTCGCCCCGAATGCCGTCGGGAGCGTTCGGCTTGAGGTCCCACATATCGAGATGGCTGGGACCGCCGTTGAGAAACAAAATGATGCAGGCGTCGGCCCGCGGCCGGAGACCGGTCGACTCGCAACGCGCCCGCGATTCGAGCAGCCTGGGCAGCGTAACGCCGAGTAAGCCCAGCCCGCCGACCTGCAGCACGTGCCTGCGCCCAACCCGCCGACCGCCGCCGCTGAGAGTCCCGAACATCAGCCGCTCCGCAGTTGCTCATTCAATCCTGAATCCAGCCGAGCCACTTCGGCCGGCGCACTACAAGTATGTTCGCGGTTTGAACCAGCGACGGCAATAGGAACGGGAGTCGCGGCAACCGTGAATTGACGCAGTGCCAACGCTTCGCCGTGTCTTAAGACGCCGATTCAATCCAGTTCTTTATCGCTGGGTCGTCCGCACGCAGGTTTGCCCAAGCGACCTGCGGAATATGGCCGGCTCGCTGCGGGAAGTACGCATCGACGAAACCGCGGCTCGCCGCAGTTTCCGCGGTGCATTCTGCCGGCACCGGAACCGATTTGAGCAACACCAACGCGGCAGCCGGCCAATGAAAGGCGACATACGCGGCCACAGAGTCGCTCGTGACATCCCAACGACGGGGCAAGACGTCGTGCGAGGTGCGTTCTTCCGCGTCAACGAATTCCGCCGCCGCGAGGACAGCGATCTGTCCTTCAGCCCAGGCATCGCGAGCTTGGATCCGTGTTGTCACAAGCCGCGCTTCGCCCAGAATTGCGGCGACAAATTCCGCATTGAAGGACATCGACTGCAGCGCCAGGTGATGCGCCAAGTTGTCGCCGAGGTTGTGAATTTCGTCCCATTGTCGAACGGTGTCGGCGACGGAACCTCCGCCAACGACCAGTAGCGGTCGGAGTTTGCCGCTGCTTTTCGATTTGCCAGTGAAAGGGAAGGGCTGCTTGAGCAGCGCAGCTAGGCGTCGGGGAAGCTCGGGAAGGGCGAGCAGGCTGCCGCCCAGCTTATAGACGACCGTGCACATCCGCGGGGACTCGGCTCTTGGTTCCTTAGCCCCCGAGGCGTTCTCGCAACTCGTCGCGTTCTTTGCGGGTCATGTCCAGGTCGAACATCAGATATTTGATGTCGAGCCGAAGCTGTGACAACGCCTCTTGCACGAGGGCGAGAATGCGCCGACGACGGCGCACAGCATCGACAACCCGCACGTAGGCGGTTTCCAACTCAGGCTGATAATTGGCAGGAAGTGCGGCAATCGCTCGGGCAAGGTCGACCAGTTCGCGCGGTAATTCGTCTGGAGCTTCGTCGGGGAGTCGGGAGTGCATAGTCATCGAAAACGCCTGAGGGTCGAACCCGATTGATACAGATTCTGTGCCGACGCGTGCCGGAACTCAAGCCACTCGGCGCAAAGCGAATCGAACGCGTGTCTTGCAGCAATTTGCCAATTGCCGCCGCTCGCGGTGTATGTTTCGCCAACGCCCCAGCTCATCTAGGCGAAATGGAGAAAACCCAGTAGCATCCGCAACTTGCGGCATGAGGCCATTTTTCGCGGGCGGGTTGCCGATCTGCAACGCGATTCCGCCTCGGGCCCTTGCCGCCGGTCCCTCAGGTTACGCGGGAATGATCGATCTTCGGCTTTTGCGAGCGGCTTGCTTATCGGGAGTGGTAGTCGTCTGCCTGGCCCGCGAGCCGACGGCGGCGGCCGAGGATTACCGCGATTCTTGCGACGGCACCCGATCGAGCTGGCTGATCTCGAACGTCCGCGATGCGCTTGTGCAAGAAACTCGCAACACGCAAGTGTTCCATGAAGGGACCGCGTCGGAGCAGATCACCGTCGATGCACAGCGCCAGGGCTCAGAGGTCGTTCTCAGTCAGAAGCTGCCCAATCCTGGCCGCGTGATGCCCGAACTCAAGGCCACGCTTTGGGTCCGTTCCGAGCATGCCGGCGTGCGACTCTATGTCCACGTCATATTTCCTAATCAAACCGATCCCAGGACCGGCGACGTTTTGGGAACGTGGATCGAGGGTGGCGAATACACGCGCGGCCGCGGGTGGCAGCAGCTCGTCTGCGAAACGAGCGACAAGGTCATGCAAAATCAAATCCGCCTGCTCCGCGCGAGTTATACGCCGACCAGTCTCGACCTGCGGGGCAGTGTCATCGACCGGGTCATTGTCGTGTGCACGCTCGGCGCGGGCAAAACAGAGATCTTTCTCGACGATTTGCGCGTTGGGCCGCTCGTTCCTCCCAGCCGCCCAATCGCACAGGCGGCCGCCGCCGTGCGACCCGTCGCCGAGATCCGGCAAGGGCAACTCGAAATTGCCGGCCGGCCGCGACTGACAATCATGGGAATCGACCACGGAGAGGATGTCAGCACATTCAGAAAGCTGCATTTCAACACCGTCTGGATCAAAGACGTGCGCGACCAGACCCGGTTGACCGGCTTGAGGGAACAGGAAATTCGGGCCGCTGCCACGCCGCCGGATGAGGTCGTCTCCGCGCCCCCGATCGATCCCGACTCGAACGACACGGCTCTCGCACCCCCAACGGCTCCGACGGCCTATCAATCGCCGGAAGTCGCCTTGTGGTATCTC
>CAYWOV010000115.1:0-7433 GCA_964459965.1 uncultured Planctomycetaceae bacterium
TGCGCGCTCAGATCGGCGGCACGGCCGCGGAACTGAATTTCTCGTTCGTGCCGGGAGTCACCGAGCACACGATTCACGTGCGGGGAACCTTCGGAATTGCAACGGCCGATCTCGAAAACAACACCTACACGCTCGATCGGCTGACGCCGCATTCGACGGAGTTTGATCGATTCTTCCGCCAGCGGCGCCGCGGCGCGTCGCTCGCTGGGCAGGCGGGAACGAACGTGTGCCGTCATGTACTGTCGAAGTTGAAGCTCTCACGGCACGGCAACGCCTACGGTTCAAGCATCGCCGCCAGCGTCGCCGAGTTCTATCAGCTGATCCGCTGCAATCGGTCCGACAGCCGCATCGCGTCACACTTCGCCGCGGAGGTCGTCGCGGCGGCTAACAAGATCGGCCGACTGGGAGCGCGAGCAGTTCCGCGTCAGAGCGCGAAAGTGGGTTCCGCAGAGCCGCTGGCCGGCAAGTGCCAACCTCGCGTGCTCGTTCTCGGCGGAACTGGGTTCATCGGCCGAGAACTCGTGGCCCAGCTGCTTGGAGCTGGGCATGCTGTGCGCGTGCTGGTTCGCAAACCGGCTTCCGCCAATCTGGATCGCAGCCATCCGCTCTTAGAGCTGACGCAGGGCGATCTGCGGCGATCCGATGACTTGAAACGCGCGCTCGATGGCATCGTGCGGGTTTACCATTTGGCTCGTCCCGTGGCCAAAAGCTGGCAGGAGTATCAGGAGCAGGACGTCGACGTGACGCGCCAGATCGGCGAGCTGTGTCTGGAGCGGCAGGTCCAACGTCTGATTTACACGGGAACGATTGACTCACTGTATTTGGGGCGCGGGGCGGGAACAGTCACGGACGGCACTGCTTTGGATCCGCAAATCGAACGACGCAATTACTACAGCCGGGCCAAGGCGGCCGGAGAAGCTCTGTTAATGCGGATGCAGAAAGGCCAAGGGTTGCCTTTGGTCGTGCTGCGTCCTGCCATCGTGATCGGCCGCGACGGCAGCCCGTGCCATTGGGGCGTGGGAAAGTGGAATGGGTTGGGAGTGGTCGAGCTCTGGGGACGCGGCGAGAATCCCTTGCCGCTCGTGTTAGTGCAAGACATTGCCGCCGCCCTGGTTGCCGCCCTTGATAAACCGGGAATCGAGGGCCGCACCTACAATCTCAGCGGCCCTTCGTTGCTCACGGCCCGGCAGTATCTGCGGGAAATCGAATCTCGCGCCGGTGTCGAAATTCAGACGTTCGCGGTGCCGATTTGGCGGCACTATCTCGACGATCGTATAAAATGGCTCGTGAAAAAGGCGACGAAGCATCCCGACGCAGCGCGCACGCCCAGTTTTCGCGATTGGGATTGCCGCAGCCAGCGGGCGACCTTTGATTGCTCGGGCGCTCAACGCGATCTGGGTTGGCAGCCGACGTGCGATCGGTCCGAATTCATTCGACTCGGCATTCATGAGCCGGTCGATCACCTGTTCGCCTGACCCGTCAATGGCAGCATAGGCTAGACGGGGCGTTCTTGAAAGACGGGCGCGACTCAGCTACTTTGATCACGACGGGCCAACCTGCGTTGAGTCAATTGCATTGGATGCTGTTGTTGCCCGACTCCCTACGGCCCGATCTGCTGCCTCCATGCTGTGTGCCGAATCACTTCAGCCGAACCTGTTTCTTGTCGGATCGATGAAGTGCGGCACCACTTCGTTGCACAACTACCTCGGCGCGCACCCGCAGATTTTCATGACGCGCGAGCCGTGGAAAGAGCCCGCGTATTTCGTCGACCAGCTGAATTGGTCAAAGGGCGAAGAATGGTACCGTCGCCTGTTTGAAGAAGCGGGCGAAGCGACCTATCGCGGTGAATCGTCGACCGATTACACGAAGTTTCCGCACTACGAGGGGGTCGCCGAGCGAATCGCCCAATTTGCCCCTGGGGCGCGAATTATCTATCTGGTTCGCGATCCGATTGAGCGGTCGATCAGCCATTACTGGTGGGAAGTGCAGTGGTCGGCCGAGGGCCGTGACATGCTCACGGCCGTCCGCAACCGGCCCATCATTCGCAACGTGAGCTATTACGCTCTACAGCTGCGGCAGTTTCTCTCACACTTCGGAACGGAACAGATTCTGGTCCTTTCGACCGAGGAGCTGAGCACGTCTCCCGTCGAAACGCTCGCTAAGGTGTACCGTTGGCTCGGACTTGATGACGCCTTTGTCCCGATGAATCTGGACCAACGGCACAACGTCTCGCCGCAAGAAGTGCCGAAGGTGATTGGCTCGAGAGCCTTGTCCCATTTGCATGGCACAGTCGTCTGGAAGGCGGCCAAGCGGGTGATTCCCGCCACCATCCGCCAGCAGGCGATCCGCGTCCTCTCCCGACCGGTTCCCCGTGATGAGACGCGTATGACCGAAACCATCGAATACCTGCGCCCTCTACAGCGCGAGCAGACGGCGGAGCTGTCGGAGATGCTGGGACGCCAATTCCCTGAGTGGACCACGCTCTACGGCGAAGCTGAGCCGGAATGAGCGGCCGATTTCGCATCGGCTGTTGTGCTGAGACCGATGAGCCCAGCTGGCGGTGGGTCTCCGCTGCGATGACCGACGACGACGTCGAATGGACCTTCTTTTCGAACATTCCACAGAATACGCTCGAGCGGGCCATTCTGCGGCCGCGTCTTTCGCGTTACCGTGCCTGCCGCGGTCTTGCCGCCGCGGCGGTCGCCGGTCGGTTCGATCTGATCGTCACTCATCACCCGCTTGTGACGTGCTGGACGGAACACTTCTGCCGCGGCCGTCGCCCGTGTCCGCACGTCGCCTTTGCGTTTAATTTCACGCGACTGCCGCGGAGTCTGCGACGGACTGTCATGCAGCGCGCGTTTGCCTCGGTCGATCGCTTCGTGGTTTTCTCCGAATTCGAACGGTCGCTTTATGCGGACTATTTTCGTATCCCCGTCGAGCGATTTCAGATGGTGCATTGGGGCGTTCACGAGCCGCAAGCGGCGACCGCCGACATTGCGACTCTCGGCGATGCAAGCAGCAACGCGATCTGTGCCGTTGGCACCCAGGCCCGCGATTACGCCACTTTGCTCGAAGCCATGCGCCGATTGCCGCAGATTCGGCTGATTCTTGTGGCGACCCCGGCCAGTCTTCGCGGCCTCAGCGTACCGTCGAATGTCACGGTGCGTCTGAGTATTCCGCTCGCGGAAGCCCAGTCCGTGATCCGCAGCAGCCGCTTCATGGTCCTGCCGCTCGTGCACGCGCAGGTTCCCTGCGGACACGTGACCATGGTTGCAGCCATGTTCTGCGCGCGGGCCATCGTCGCGACCGAATCGAGCGGAATCTCCGATTATCTGACCCCCGGGCAAAACGGACTCACCGTCGCGCCGAGCGATGCCGCGGCGCTCGCCGCGGCAATCGAGCGACTCTGGAACGATCCGGCAACGGCCGCTCAGCTCGGCCAGAACGGCCGCGAGTTCGCGCTGGCTCATTGCACCGAAGCGAAAATCATCGTCTTCGTCCGCGACCTGATTGGTCGCTGTCGCACAACCGGACAGGTCTGACCTGAGAGTTGGCCGAGTTGCGGACCCCCGCTATACTCGACCACCGCAGCTTGCGGGCGCGGCGATCGTTGGAAAACTGGAGATGACTGTGCGAACGGAGTGCAAGCTTGCGATCGCTCTTCTGTCGGCATCCCTGTTGCTGTCCGAGGTTCAACCGCGTGCCGTATTGGCAGCTGACCCGGACCCGCCGGCAAAACCTGCGGGAAAAAGCCCGTTTCAAGTCGAATTGAGACCCGAAGGCAATTTCTCGCTGCGCTTCCATGGCGTGCCGCTCGTCACGTCTGAATTCAAATTCTGGGAAGCGAACTGGAAGTGGGCCAATCCGACGGCCACCACCGGCGCCTTTCAAAATGGCAAGGCGCCTTACGACTTGCGGATTCCGGGGCTCGCCGCCGAGGCCGCCGGCACGATTGAAATGCAATCGCCCGAGGTCATCACCTACGACCTCACCGTGCAGCATAACGCTACGCGTCCCGGGGTGATCGGAGGCGGAATCGAGTTCGCGCTCGACTTGAAGTCGCCGATGTTCAACGGTCAGGCACCTCCCGACCCGACGCTTTCGCCCGACAACACCGGGTGGACCTGGCCGCTCGGATCGGGCCGCGACATCAAGGTGGTCCTTGAGCCGGCCGTCCAAAAAGTCTATTTCGAGCAAAACAGAAAGAACCGCATCCGCGCGTTCTTTCTCGGCGAGACGACATCAAGCGGCACCGAAAAACTCCGCATGACGATCACTCTGCCGCAAGGGACCGAGCGCAAGCCGACCGAGGAAGAGGTCTACGGTCCGGTGAGCGGCGGCTGGCTGGCCAATCCGCTGCCGTACGCGCTCTCTCCGGTCGATCTGAGCACGCTGAATCATCAGCCCGGCACGCACGGCTTTCTGCGGGCCTCGGGCGATCGGCTGGTGTTCGAGGACGGCACGCCTGCCAAGTTCTGGGGCATCGACGTGATGGCGTTTGCCCTGTTTTCCAATAATGGGGAAATTCAAAGGCACGCCAAACGCCTGGCCATGCTCGGCTTCAACCTGGTGCGGTTGCATCATCACGACACAATGAGCTGGGTCGATCCCACTGTGATTAACAAGCACGCCGCTAATTCGCGAATGCTCGACGAGCGAGGCATCGAACGCGTCGATTACTGGATCAAGTGCCTGCGCGAGAACGGCATCTACGTCTGGCTCGACATGCACTCGTACCGCATGTTTCGCGAAGGCGATCGCTCGACCGACCTGGGCGAAGTCGTCACCTTTGCCGATTTCAACAACGACAAACACAGCCACCACGAGGTCAAAGGCTACTGCCAGTACGATCCCGTGTTGCAGAAGTTGATGGCCGAGTTCCAGGAAAAATACCTCACGCACGTCAACCGCTACACGGGCCTGGCGTACAAGGACGACCCGACGATCGCCTTCGCCCTCATCACGAACGAAAACGACATCACGCATCACTACGGCGTGCTGGCGATCCCCCAGTCGAAGCATCCCGAATTGACCCAACTCTTCCAACAACGGCTCAAGGCCTTCGCCCAAAAGTCGGGCCTCAGCGAAAATGACATGAAGTTCCCCTGGTCGCCCGGACCCGCCAAGATTTTCTTGAACGATCAGGAGCACGCGTTTTACTCGACGATGATCGACAGCATCCGCGGGACCGGGTCGAAGGCTCTTGTCGCTGCCGGACAAATGTGGGGCGACAACCCGCTTTCCTGCCTCCCCTCGATCACCACGGGCGACGTGATCGACGTCCACGAGTACGACGTCGCCGGGCAACTGACGGCCGACCCCCGCTACAAGCCGAACATCGTCTCGATGATCGGCATCAATCAGGTCTCTGGAAAACCGTTGACCGTCTCGGAATGGAACCTCGAAGAGTCGCTCGAGCCGACAGTCGACCGCTTCATCGCCCCCATGTACGTGGCGTCGATCGCCGCTTTGCAGGGTTGGGACGCGCTCATGCTCTACGGCTATTGCCAACAGCCGCTCTCGGACCAGCCGCACATCACCAGCGTGTGGGACACGTTTAGCGATCCGGCCACCATGGCCTCGATGCCGGCCGCCGCCCTGCTGTTCCGCAACGGCCACGTCTCGCCCGCGAAGAAGGAATATTGCCTGGCTCTCTCGCGCGACCAGATGTTCGGCCCGCCGCTACGGCCCGACTCGTGCGCGGCCGCCCGCACCCTGGTGGAACAGAGCCGCTTTACGGTCGGCATCCCGGCGGTTGCCGAACTCGACTGGCTCAAACCGTCGAAGCCGCCCGAATCGGCCAAAATCATCCACGAACCGGAGGAGAGCTTTTTGCCGTCAACCGGTTCGGCCGTCATTTCGGACACGGGCGAACTCCGCCGCGATTGGGACGCGGGCGTCCAAACGATCGACACGCCGAAATCGCAGGTCGCTCAGGGAGCCATCGGCGATCACGAATTCAAGCTCTCGGATGTCACGGTGCTGGTCAACACCCGCCACGCGGCCGTCGCGGTCAGCGCTCTCGATGATCAGCCGCTGCGATCGTCCAATCTGATCCTGGTCACGACGATCGCCCGCACGCTCAAACCGAAACGCATTCCGGGCCGAGCCGGCTGGAACCAGGATCTTTCAGCCTACTCCGAGGCGGTCCGCGGCGAAGTGACCGTGCGAGCGCCCGCCGGCCTGGAAGTGGTCCGCCTGTTGGCCGACGGCAGCACGCTCCCGTTGCCGGAGGTCATTTATCAAGACGGCCGCTACCGGCTCCCGCTGCAAAAAAAGCTCAGTCTTTGGTACCTTTTGCAGAAGCCGCCGAGCAAGTGAGAAGCCGCACTCTCCAACGTCGGCGCCGATCGGGACAGTATCAAAGTGACAGGCGAATCCATCGAAGCAATTCAGCAAAACGAGCCGGCGACGGCGTGCGTGGTACCGTCGGTCGAAATCGATACCCCGCCGCGGGACGGCCGGCCGCGCGTTTTCTACGCGCTGGGCCCGGGCAATGTCGTCGATTCGTATCGCAAATGGAGCGTGGGGCTCGATTGCACGAGTGAAACGAGTCTCACGTTTTCCGGGCAGTTCTTCGACTTCTGCCGCGCGCGGGGCGTTTGGGCGTATGCCGTTTCGTCGCATCCGTCGCGCGAATTCTTCCAACACGAAGCGTTCACCGTCGAGAACCGGCCGAAGCCGTTTGCCAATCCGCGGGGAGTCTTGTTTCATCTCAATCAGATCTGGTACGGCCTCTCGATCATCGCCTCGGCCCTCCGCTTTGGGGCGGATGTGGTCGTTGTCGATTCGGGGACAACGCATTGGTTCGTGCTCTCGCTCTTCGCGCTGACTCGCGTCCGCGTAGTGGCGTCGCTGCACAACTCGTATTGGGCATGCGGCCTTATCCCGCCCGGCACTCTCAAACGGACGATTCGCGCGCTCGACGGCTGGTTCTGGCGGCATGCTGCCGACGCGTCGCTGTGCGTTTCGCCGGAGTGCCAGCGACAAATCGAAACGCTGGCCCAGCGGCGAAACGGGCCCGTCTTTCAATATCGCTGCCAATTCCGCCCGACCGACTTCGAATCGGTCGCCCCGCCGCCTCCGCACGCAGAGCGCCCATTCCAGGTGCTCTTCGCCGGCCGTGTCGAGCGCGAGAAGGGGGTCTTCGATCTGCTTGAGATCGCCCAGACATTCAAGCGCGAATCGCCCGGCCGGCTGCGGATCGAAATCTGCGGCGGCGGGGACGCCTTCGACGAGCTGAAGCAGGCAATTACCGATCGCGGGCTGACCGACGATGTCGTGCTGCGGGGCAAATTGAAGCGGCCGGAGTTGCTGGCTTGAGCCTGGCTCGTGAGCGCGGCTGGCTCTTGACCTGGGATCAAGCCCACTGGCTGACGCTGCTCGATCACGCCGGCCAATCACAAGCACAAAGACAGTTTCCAGGATTGGTG
>CAYWOV010000116.1:0-7389 GCA_964459965.1 uncultured Planctomycetaceae bacterium
GTTCTACTTTTTCGCGAGAACGACTCCGTCTTCAAGCGCGTCCCTTGGCGACACCAAAACCAAAACCGCCGCAGAGATGCACGACTTCCAGGAAGCCTTGATGACTTGGGTCAAAGACGTGTTGGCGGGGACGGTTCGATAATAAACGACTCGGCAGGCACGCCGACCCGATGATACGCCGCCTTCTCACCTTTTCACGATCCAAACGAGCAACTTCGTGTCGCCGATCATGACGGACTTGGCATCGGCGGGAGCCGTCTCGGCCGCTTTCAGCACGTCGGCTTGGGTTTCGGCGAGAATGTATTTGGTCCATTCTGTGAGCGCGGCCACGACCACCGGTTCGGCGGTCTGGTAGTAAATTTCGATTCGGTCCTCGATCTCCAAATCCGCGTCTTTGCGAAGCTGCTGGACTTGTCGCACAAAGTCGCGACCCATCCCTTCGCGGATTAATTCGGGGCTGAGCTCGGTTGAAATTGCGATTTGTAGTCCGCCTTCCGCCGCAGTGACCCATCCGGGCGTGTGTTCCGTCGAAACGAGCACATCGTCGGGCATAAGAACGACCGGCGTGTCGACGATTTGGAGAGAAACGGTCTCGCCGCGGCGAAGCGGCGCGAGGGTCGACGGATCGGACGCCGACAGCGCCTTTCCGATCGCGCCCAGTAACTTGCCGTACTTGGGACCGAGCGTTTTGAGATTCGGCTTGAACGTATATTTCGCGAGCCCGTCGAGATTGTCGGCACGGGTCAGGCGCTTGACGTTCAGCTCTTCTTTAACGACCTCTGCCAAGTGTTCAATGGCCGCGGATTGACTGGGATCGGGGGTTGAGAAACGGACTTCGGCCAGGGGCTGACGAACACGCAGGTTTGCGTCATCCCGCAGCTTGTGGCCCAACGCCACTACCCGCTGTGCGGCCGCCATCCGCTGGTTAAGCTCAGGATCGAGCAGTGTCGGATCGGGCGTCGGGTAGTCGCACAGATGAACGCTTTCCGGTCCGTCGATCCGCAGATTGGCATACATGCGTTCGGTGAGAAACGGAATCATTGGTGCGAGGAGTTTGGTCAACTCGACCAACGCGTGGTAGAGCGTCTGATAGGCGGCGAGCTTGTCGCGATCGCCCGCGTCGCGGGAACGCCAAAAGCGGCGGCGGTTGCGCCGGATATACCAATTTGACAAATCGTCGATGAAGGCGGAGGCAGCGCGGCAGACTTCCTGAGCGTTAAACTCCGCGAACTCGCGGTTGGCGGTCGCCGCGAGCGCTTGCAGGTTGGATAGCAGCCAGCGATCGATCTCAGGCCGTTCGGAGATCGGTACGAGCTCGGCTCGCGGGTCGAAGGCATCCAATCGGGCGTAATTGACGAAAAAGGCGTAAGAGTTCCAGAGCGGAATCAAGACCTGCCGACGAATCTCGTCGGCCGGCCGGCTCACCACTTCGCATGTCGGCGAGCCTTCCAGTGTCTTATCAATGGGACCGTCGGGCGTCTCGACGGTGACAGGGCGGTCCGGGTGGCGCGTGCCGAACCGCAGGTCGCTTGCCGGGTTCTGCGCGAGATACATCCAGCGAATCGTGTCGACGCCTAGCTGTTCGGCCGCCTCCTCGAACCAGATGGCCGTTCCATCGCCCTTGTGCATCGGCTTCCCCTCTTCGTTCATGACGAGCCGATGTCCGAAGAGATTCTGGAACGGCGGACTGTCGTCCATCATCGTCGCCATCGACAGGAGGGAGTAGAACCAGTTGCGGAACTGACCGGGAAAGCACTCGAGCACCAGGTCGGGCGGATACCACTTGCGCCATTCATCCCGGTTGGTGTTGTACTGCAGGGTCGAAAACGGAACGATTCCGGCGTCGAGCCAGGGGTTGCCAACGTCCGGGACGCGCGACATCAAGTTGCCGGTGCGCGGATTGCGAATTTTGACGCGATCGATCCAGGGGCGGTGCGGCGTATACCCTTCAAACTCGCTCCATCCTGCTACGGCGCGCTCTTTGAGTTCGGCCAATGAGCCGATCACCTCGAATTCGCCGGTGACCTCGTCCACCCAAAATGGCAGTGCCAGGCCCCAAAAGCGCTTCTTGGAGATCATCCAGTCGCGCATGTTGGACAGCCACTCCAACTCACGCTCCTGTCCGTTGACGCTCGGCGGAAGCCAGCGGATTTGACGCGTGACGTTCTTGATCTCCTCGCGCCAGTCCATGTTGATGAACCACTCATCGACGAGCCGAAAGACGAGTTCGACACCCGTCCGCCAACAGAATGGATAAATGTGCGGATATTCTTCGACGGTGACCAGCCGGTGTTTGGCGCGCAGCGTATCGAAAACGAGCTGCGCGGTTTGCGGATCGGTGGCCTCTTTGCCCGTAAAGGGGCCGAAACCCTCGACGAAGCGGCCGGCTTCATCAAGTGGTGCGATGCTTACGAGGCCATGTTCTTGGCCCAGGCCATAGTCGACGTCGCCGCATCCAGGGGCGATATGAACAATTCCGGTTCCTTCGCCGGCGACAACATTCGGGCTTCCCTTTGAGTCGCGACCGCCGTCGATGACTCGATGGCAGTTCGCACCCGTTTTGCCCGCAAGTGCCGGATTGAAGGGGACACCGCCACTCGTATTTTGGGCCGGCAGATCGTCGAAGGGGCCGTTGTAGGAGCGGCCGATGAGTGCGGATCCCTTGATCGTCTCCAGCGTTTCGAACCCGCCCTGTTCCTTGAAGATCTGGGCGATCGTTTTGAGCTTGGGAACCGCTTTCGGCCAACCCCATTCGGGGCGTCCAAACCCCTCCTTGAACTCGCGTTCCAGTCGCTGAAAGTTGAGGTTGTCCTTTGCAAAGTAGTAAACGGCGTTGTCACGCGTGGTCCGGATCCGCAGATAATCCAGGTCCGGATTGATCGCGCAGGCGATGTTGCTGGTCAGCGTCCAGGGGGTCGTTGTCCAGACGAGTAAATACTCGTCCGCTGCGTCTGCGAGTTGAAAGCGGACAAAGCACGACCGGTGCGTGGTGAGTCGACGTCCATCGGCGACTTCCATTTGGCTGTAGGCACTGCCGGCCTGACCCGACCAAGGCATCACGTCGTGGCCGGAATAAACCTTCCCGCGAGCGTGGCACTTCTTGAGGAAGGTCCAAATCGTTTCGTTATTCTCAGTCGAAAAGGTGAAGTAGCTGCCGCCCCATTCGGCACAGCCCAATTTGGAGACAATTCGGTGGCTTTCGTCGCTCACCTTCTTTCCGGTGGGCGTGGTGATCGCGACCGTCTCGTCGGTGCCGACGTGACGGGCCAACTTCCGCAGCGTCTCGGGGTCGTCCCAGTCCATCCAATAGCCGAGGCGAATCGACTGCTCGGTTTGCCGGGCGGCAAACTTCAGGACACGCTGTTTGCAAGCGTTAACGAACTTATCGATGCCATGCGCTTCGATGGTCGGCTTTGTGGTGAGCTGAAGTTCGCGTTCCACTTCAACTTCAACCCACAGCCCCTGACAGTCAAAGCCATTTTGATAGCGCAACTCATGGCCGGTCATCGCGAAGAATCGCTGGAAGGCGTCTTTGTACGTGCGGCCCCAGGCGTGGTGGACACCCATCGGGTTATTGGCGGTGATCGGACCGTCGAGAAAGCTCCAACGCGGTTTGCCGGCGTTCTTCGCACGGAGCTTGTTGAAAACCGAGGCCTGCTGCCAGAACCGCAGCACCTCGTGCTCCCCGCGGAGAAAATCAGCGCCGGCTACTTTTTCAAACATTGCTTATCCAAATCCTCGGAGAGCTTCGGGGTGAGACGGTGACCGGCAAAAACCAGACCAGCGGGCTCACTTAGCTTCGTTGCGGGGAAATAGTGCGTCAAGCGTGGCTCATGCGCGATGCGGCCGCGCGGTTCGCTCTTACAGACGCTCGAGAATCTTGGGGATCAAGCGTTCCAGGTGCTTGCCCCCGCGCCCCGCAACTTCGACAATCTTTTCGATTTTTACCGGCTCCAACGTGTCGGGCAGGCACAAGTCGGTGACGATCGAAAAGCCAAGTGTCCGCAACCCGGCATGTACGGCGACAATGGCTTCCGGCACGGTCGACATGCTGACGACGTCGGCGCCCAGAGTTCGCAACATCCGGTACTCGGCCCGCGTTTCGAGGTTCGGGCCCGGCACCGCGACGAGCACCCCTTTTCGCGTCGGTACGCCCAGCTCGGAGGCCGTCCGCTCGGCGAGAGCCATCAATTCCGGATCATATGGGGCGATCATATCGGGGAACCGCGGACCGAGCCGGTCGTCGTTGACCCCCCGCAGCGGATTCTCGGGCATCAGATTGATGTGATCCTCGATGATTACCACGTCAGCCAAGTGGTACTGCGGATTCATGCCCCCCGCAGCGTTGGTGACGATGAGGATCTCGGCCCCAAGGGCCTTCATCACGCGGACAGGGAAGGTCACCTGCCGCATCGAGTAACCTTCATAGTGGTGCAGGCGCCCCTCCATGGCCATGAGAGGGACCCCGCCAAGCCGGCCGCAAACGAGCTGGCCGGCGTGCGAATGGACGGTCGAGACTGTGAAGTGGGGGACTTCGGCGTAGGGAATGACCGTGTCGGTCTCAATCGACGAGGCAAAGTTCCCGAGACCAGTGCCCAGGATCAGACCGACCTTTGGAACGCGCTCCCACCGGAGCCGAATCGCGGCCCGGGCTTCAGCGATCTGATCAAAGAGTCCGTTCACAGGGCCGTTCCGGCGCACATTGCCAGAGGAAGACGAGCGAACGACACTCAGTAGTCGCCCTCTGCCTCTTCGGCCTCCTCCTCTTCGTCTTCATCATCGTCGAGGTCGTCTTCGTCATCGTCGAAGTCTTCGTCGTCGAATTCCTCGTCATCGAACTCGTCGTCGAATTCTTCTTCTTCGAATTCCTCGTCTTCGTCGTCGTCCTCGTCGTCCTCTTCGGCCGCCTCTTCTTCCTCTTCATCGGCCAAACGCACGTCCATCGTCGTGCTCCACAAGGGGGGTTCGGCCAAACCGTTGAATGTCATCGACGCCTGCCCCCCGGCAAAAAAGGTCCCCGACCACACCAACTCGTCGCTCCGTTCCCGTACCATCTGTGTGAGCCTCTCACTGTCGTTGGATAATTCGATCCCCGAGACCGGCGTCCTGCCCCACCCCCGTTTCCGGGAGATTCGGCCCCTTCAAGTATTAAAGTTTTTCGGCTTTGTCAAGCGCCTATCTTCTCCCCCTGACTCGATTTTCGAGATTTCTCAAAGGGGAGTTTCCCGTGGAGCCGGGCTTGTCCGAATTCGAGCCAAACGTCATCATTCTGGCCCGCCGTGCGGCCCAAATTGATCCGCTGACGGCGCCAGGCTTCTGTCGCCAGGCTCGAGCACTCACGGAACCTGGATTTGCAGATGCGAGACCGGCGGAGTCGGCATGTTGTTTGCATCGCACGGCATTGTCTTTCAGGGAAGCCGCTTTTGGGTGACGCACCGCCGTCGCCGATACGGGCCATTTGACTACGAGTGGAGCAAGGACTTCGCCGGCATCGAATTGACGTTTGCGGGCGACAAGTTCGGCGAATACTGCGGCAAAGAGGAGATTTTTGCCGACCTGAAAGAGTATCGTTTGCCCGCCTCTGTCGTTCCGGTCGCGACCATAGTGATCGGCTGCGTGGTGTTCGCCATCCTCAACGGGCTGCGAGAAGAGGAACGAGAGCGACTCATTGTCGAGCATCTCGGCAAGCGCGGATTTGGGAGATTCGCCCTGATCGAGACAGAGCCCGATCCGTCCGCTTTCAAGCGCAATCCACGCCGCATCGACTAATTCCCGCACGGTCTGTTTTCACTCCGATCCGTTTCCGCGGTCGACAAAGGCCATTCTCGGCCAAACTCCTTGCGGTATCTTAACGAAATATTGAGCAATTCCGTCCGGCGCTGGCGCGGTCGCGGCGCTCGACATCGCATCAAACTGCCCCTATCATTCAGGGACTGATTTTCCGGCAGAGTTCTGCGGAGAATGAATGATGAGTTCGATGGTCTTGGAGCGACCCACTTTGGTCCTCAACCGGAACTGGCAGCCGGTCGGCGTTGCCTCGGTTGCTAGATCCCTGGTCATGGTCTGGAACGAGACGGCCCGGGTCGTCGATCCGGAGGACTACCAACTTTACGGTTGGCTCGATTGGTCGAAGCTCGTTCCGCGGGACGGCGAACTCTATGTCTCGACGGTCTATAGCCGCATCCGCGTGCCTGAAGTCGTCGCTCTGACCCGCTACGACGGCATGCCGACCAGCGCGGTGACTTTCAGCCGTCGTAACATTTATAAGCGTGACCGGTACACGTGCCAGTATTGCGGCACTCAGCCCGGGAGCGAAGAATTGACGATTGATCACGTCGTTCCTCGCTCACAGGGAGGGCTCTCGACGTGGGAGAACTGCGTTCTGGCGTGCATCTCCTGCAACAAGCACAAGGCCGATCGTACTCCGGAACAGGCAAAGATGCCTTTGAAAAAGGACCCCGGCCGGCCGGATTGGAAGCCGCTCTACGCGATTCAACACGTTCGCGTCGATAGCTGGACGAAATTCGTCAGCGAAGCGTACTGGAACGTTGAACTCGATCCGTAAGTCGGGCGGTTGGATGAGCGGTTTCTGGCAAGCCTGATCTTCGACCTCGGTCCGCTGTCGCCCTCATGTCCGAAGACAAGCTTCGCCAGCAGATCGTCTTTGAGGCCGCCCGGCTGATGTTTCAGCGGCAAGAGCTGGAATACGGGCGAGCCAGAATCCGCGCGGCGAGATTAGTGTGCCGTCAGCGGCTCCGACCTTCCGAATTGCCCACCAATCGCGAGATTCGCGAAGAGCTAGAGCGCCTTTCCAGTTCCTACACAATCCCCTCCTCTCCCGACGTTCCGGACAAGGCGGTCGGCGCTGAATGGGCAAGCGACGAACGCTTCTCACGTTATCGACGTCTGCTCCTTCCGCTGTCCAGAATCCAGCCGGACCGCCGGCGTCATCCCGAGGCGGATGTCCTCTATCACAGCCTGCAGGTCTTCCGTCTGGCCTGCGAGGAAATCGCTTACGACGAGGAATTTCTCGCGGCCGCCTTGCTACACGACGTCGGCCTGGCGATCGATCCCATTAATTCGGTGGCCACCGGGCTTGAGGCGCTGGGCGAGTCGATTTCCGAACGGACCGCGTGGCTCATCGAGCATCTTTCGCTGGCACACACGTTCTTGGATGGGACAATCGGCGTCCGCGCCCGCCGCAGGCTCCAAAATTCCGAGAGCGGGGATGAGCTTATACTATTGGCCAAATGCGACGCCGCAGGGAGAGTTCCGGGAGCCGTCGTCCCCGAACTCGACGAGGCGCTGACCTACCTGCGCGATCTGTCCAAGACCAACGAGTGATTCCCGGTCGGCAAATGGGCCTATTTTTCTTTTCGCTTTAGTTCG
>CAYWOV010000117.1:0-7388 GCA_964459965.1 uncultured Planctomycetaceae bacterium
CGTCGGCTGGATTCTCGGAGGCTTGATCGGCGGAGGAGTCGGTGCTGCGATCTGGGCGGTTGTTGGGAACTATACCGGGTATGAATTTGGTTGGCTGGCTTGGGGCGTCGGCGCTCTGGCCGGCATCGGTCTGCACGTCGGCGGACAAGGATACGGCGAATCCCGTTCAGGATGGATCGCCGTCGCGATTGCTCTCTTCAGTATCGTGATCGGGCGGTTTGCGACATTCTGGTCATTCACCGGAAGCGCCTTCGACGCTCTCGACATCGCCTTAGGGTTTCTCGTCAATCCGCTGGGTGTCTTGTGGGGCGGTCTCGCCGGGTTTACGGCGTATCGCATTGGCTCGGGCTCTCAATTCGATTGACCGGCGTCTCCGAGAGTTGTTCTCAGCGCTGGGAATGCGCGGCGGGCATCATTCCTGCTTATGGGAAATCTTTCCCCGCCTTGCTCTTCAGTGTGGACAGTGTGCCGACCGGCTGACAGAATTCTCACGAAGCGGTACGCGCTGCCGGCTGAGCCACTTCGCGCACATTCGAATGACGGCGGCCGTCCGTTCACGTCTCGCTTAAGACCCAGGTATAGGAAAAGATGGCGAAGAAGCTCTCGACCGAGGAGATTCTGAAGGCGGCTCGAGCGCAGTCCGGCAAGAGTGGCGGCCCTTCCGAGACGCCACCGGCTGCTGCAGCGCCGACGCCGGAGGCCGCAAAGCCAGCCGGCGCACCAAAATCGACGAAGGACATTTTGGCAGCGGCCCGTGCCCAGGGGACAAGTGGAACAGGGGCTCCGCCCGCTGCGAAGGCTGCCCCGGCAACGCCCGCCGCCGCACTGGCCGGTGGTGCGCCAAAGTCAACGAAAGACATTCTCGCGGCAGCTCGGGCACAAACACAGGCTGGCGGCGCTCCTGCCGCTGGCGCCAAACCAGCCGCCGACAAGCCGGTCATTGCGAAGGCCGCATCGCCCAAGGCGGGCGTCGCAGCCGCGAAGCCGGCCGGGAACCGCCCGTCCGTGCAAGAAATGCTGAAAGCGGCTCGCGAGGGCCGATCGGCCGAAGTGCCGGCCGCGGGGCAGGCGGCGACTGCCACGGCTGGTGCCGTGAAGCCGGCTGCCGCCGCTCTGGTGATCCCACAAAAGCCGGCGCCGGCCGCCAAAAAGAGGGAGCCCGAGGCGGAAACGCGTCGCGGATTCTTGGCCTCGATGTGGGCCATATGGGTTGCCATCTGGTGGTTCCTCTTCGGAACGCCTTTCCGCGCTGCCTGGACAACATTTACCGCGGCGTCGGGACTGTGGGGTCTGGAGACGGCCCGATTCATGATGCCCAATGTGCTCGTCGAACCACCCAGTAAATTCAAAGTCGGACCCACTTCGGATTATCCGCCGGCGTCGGTTTCGACCAAGTGGACGGCTCAATACGGCGTGTGGTTGGTCCACAACGAATACAGAGGCAAGGACGTTATTTACGCTTTGCTGACCGTCTGCACGCATTTGGGCTGCACGCCCAACTGGCTGGAAGGGGAGCGCAAGTTCAAATGCCCCTGCCACGGTTCTGGTTTTTACATCACGGGAGTCAATTTCGAGGGGCCGGCCCCGAGGCCGTTGGAGCGAATGGCGATTCGCATCGCGGAAGACGGCGCGATCGAAGTCGACAAGAGCCGCAAGTTCCAGGAAGAGCTTGGACAGTGGGCCGATCCCGCGAGTTTTGTCCCTGTCGCATGATCGAACTGGAAGCGTGGTTGAATTGACGCGTGAACACAGCGTGCGATTGAAAATCATTTCCCGGTGGACCGGGAAGCGACGTTAGGAAAATCATTCTCGCAAGGTTGGCTCTAGACCGATGTCTGTCGGCGATTACATTCGCGATTCGCAAATCTGGAAGAGCATCTTTCGCCATCCGGCCCCGTACGACCGTCGGAATCGGGTGGTCGTCATGCTCACGAATTTCTTCCTGCATTTGCACCCCGTCTCTATCAAGCAGCAAGGGATCGCCCTCTCCTACACCTGGTGCATGGGGGGGATCACCTTCTTTTTGTTTCTGGTCGAGACGATTACCGGCGTCTTGCTAATGTTTTATTACCGCCCGACGCTGGAATGGGCGTTTAACGACATCCTCGCGCTGCGGGACGTGACCACGCTGGGCATCATGCGAGAAATTCATCGCTGGGGTGCCCACGCGATGGTGATCACCGTCTGGCTGCATATGTATCGCGTCTTTCTCACCGGCAGCTACAAGCCGCCGCGGGAATTCAATTGGGTCGTCGGCGTGCTGTTGTTGGTACTCACCTTGTTGTTGTCGTTTACGGGCTATCTGCTGCCCTGGGATCAATTGGCGATCTGGGCCATCACGGTCGGTTCGAACATGGCACGGGCAACGCCCTTCCTGGGGCACGAGGGGCCGGGTGCCCAATTATTGAATATCGGCGGCTTCGACCTGATTACCAACGGGAGCGATGCGCGCTTTTTACTCTTGGGCGGTCGGTTCGTCGGCGAAGCGACGCTCAACCGGTTTTACATTCTGCACTGCGTGGCGATTCCGCTGGTCGCGGCAGGGTTGATCGCGATCCATTTCTGGCGGGTGCGCAAGGACGGAGGCATCAGCCAGCCGCTCTGATTGGATGGCTGTGCTCAATCGATGAGAAGGGTTGGGAGACGGAACGAGGATGCTTGAACCTCATCCGGATTTGACGCTCGACGTGATTCACGGCCTGGGATGGATCTACCTGATCCTGGCCGCGATGAACTTAGCGTGGGCGTTCCACATGTTTCGCAAAGGCTCGCATTTCCGCACCGGCCTCGGCGGCTTGCTGAACGCCCCTCAAGACGTACCGAGCGCCGCACCCTGGGCCTTGTTTGCGACGATCCTGTTTCTGATAGGTATTGTGCACGTCGTCGCCAACAGCGATCCCTCGGGATTCATGATTCGGCTGCCTGTCTTTTTCAAGGCGGCTGTCGATCGCTTGATCGCAAGTCCCGTGGTTTATTTCATCATCTCGATCGGCATCTTCGGAGCGGCCGTCGCACTGCGAAAGTGGCTGGTCAAGTCGACTGTCGCTTGGACGCTGTTGAATATCGTCCTGCTGTTCATGACGCTGAGTCTGACGGACTACAACTTTCGGCAGATCGTCGGCAAGCCCGACAACGTGCCGATCGTCTCGATGCTGTTTATCGTCGGGTTCTTCACCTGGCTCTATTTCAAGCGGGCCGTCGAGAACGACGAACGGATCGCCCAAGGGCGGCCCGTGCTGGAGAGCGAGAAAAACGAAAAAGTGCTCGTGTGGCCCGACTTGGTCTACACCGAGCTGATCTGCATGGTCGTCTTGACGGCGGTCCTGGTTGCCTGGGGCATCGCACTCCAGGCGCCGCTGGAAGAGCCGGCTTCCTCGGTACGCACTCCGAACCCGTCGAAGGCCCCTTGGTACTTCCTCGGGCTGCAGGAGATGCTGGTTTATTACGACCCTTGGCTCGCGGGCGTCGTCTTTCCGAGCTTGATCGTTGTGGGCTTGATGGCGATTCCCTACATCGACTTCAACAAGCGGGGGAACGGCTATTACTCGTTCAAGGAACGATCCTTCGCGATTCTCGTTTTCATGTTCGGATTTTTGCCGCTGTGGATCGCGATGATCGTGCTGGGGACATTCCTCCGCGGGCCGAACTGGAATATTTTCGGCATTTACGAGTTTTGGGATGTCCACAAGTTGGAAGTTCTCAACAACGTCAACTTGTCCGAGATGTTCTGGCTGAATTTGATGCATTCGTCGCTGCCGATCGCGCCATCCGCGGCGGACGGGCTCACGAAGCTGGGATACATCTTCTACCGCGAATGGCTCGGGTTTGCGGTTGTGCTGGCGTACTTCTTTCTGTTGCCTCCCGTCATGGCGCGGATGCCCTTCTTCTCGAAGTTTTTCAGTCGGATGGGATTCATCCGCTACATGGTGTTTGCCAACCTGATGCTGTGGATGGCGGCACTGCCCATCAAGATGGTTTTGCGCTGGGCCTTCAACTTGAAATACATCGTCGCCATTCCGGAATGGTTTTTTAATATCTGATGGAAAAGTCGGGGCGCCCGCCCCGGCGGAGTTCGATACCCGATGCCGGCCACGGAAGAATATTCACGCGACGTCAAGAAAGTGCACGTCGTCTTCGCGATCACCTCGATCGCCATGTTCGCGGTGACGATCTGGATGATTGCGTCGGACCATGCCCGCGAGTGGCATGGCTACGAGCGGACTTTTGAGGACGTCCAGACGAAGAAACAGCTGCTGGCGATCAGCGAGATCAAGGACAGCCCGCAATATGAAACATCGGAGGCCGAGCTCAAAGCCAAGCAAAAGGCCGCCGGTGAGCACTTGGAATCGATTAAGCCGGAGCTTGACCGGCTAAGAAAAGAACTAGCCGAAGCGGAACGGCAATTCGACCAATCAAGCCGCGAGGTCCGCAACGTGCGCGCGTATCGTGACAAGGCCAGGGCCGACTACGACCTGGGAGTCCGCGATGGACTCAAGCAGCCGGATCTCGACAAGCTGCAGCGGGACTTCGATGCCAAGCAAGCGCGGGTCGATACCGTGGAGCTCGATGTTCAGCAGAAACAGACAGCCCGAGACAAAATCCAAACGCAGCTCAAGGATCTGACCAAAGCGGAGGACGATGCGACCGTCGCCCTAGGCAAGCTCAATGGAGAGCTCGACCTGCGGCAAAAAGCGCTGGAGAAGCTCGATCCAGAAGGTTTTTCGGCCTTCAAGAAGCGGATCATGGAATGGCCCGTCATTGACGGCTTCAACTCGCCGCTGAAGATCACGCAGGACTGGTTGCCGAATCTGAGCATTCAACTCGGCATGGCCCGCACGGCCCGCTTCGACCGCTGTCGCACATGTCACGGCGCGATCGATCGCATCGAAGCGGGCAACGTCCCCAGCTTTCCGTTCGGGCATCCCGACACGACGAACGTCTCGGACTGGGTCTTGCAAAACAAATATCCCCACCCCTATGCGACGCATCCCAATCCCGATTTGTACCTGACGTCAGCCAGTCCCCATCCGCTTGGCAAGTTCGGCTGCACGATCTGCCACGACGGGCAGGGCTCGGCCACTTCGTTCAAGGACGCCTCGCACACTCCCAATGACCCGTACGAATCCGAAGTCTGGCACGACAAGCTGCATTACGCCTCGAATCATTTCTGGGAATACCCGATGCAGCCCGAGCGGCTGCGCGAGTCCACGTGCATCAAGTGCCATCATTCGGTCGTCGAACTGGGTGTGCATCCCAAGTTCGGAGCCAGCGCGCCGAAACTCTACAAGGGTTACAAACTGATCAAGGAATATGGCTGCTTCGGCTGCCACGAGATTCAGGGCTTCGATGGCACCAAGCCGATTGGCCCGGACTTGCGGCTTGAACCGTCGACCGAGGCGGAGGCCGCTCGCGTTGCCGCCGACCCGACCCAGATCGCAGGCACGATGCGCAAGGTTGGTCCGTCCTTGCGACACATCAAGTCGAAGCTATCGCGCCAGTTTGTCAGTTATTGGGTGGAAGATCCGCAGCGATTCCGACCGACGACGCGGATGCCGAAATTCTTCCATACCTCGAATCTGGACGACGATTTGGCCAAACGCTTGCAGCCGGAAGAGTTGCTGGGCATCGCATATTATCTCCGGGCCAAATCCGAGCGATTTGATTACCTGGAGCCGGCTTCCGATTACAAGCCCGACGCCAAGCGCGGCAAAGATCTGTTCTCGAAGCGCGGTTGCCTTGCTTGTCACAGCCACCAGGCATTTTCGGATTCCCACCAGACGTTTGGACCGGAATTGAGCCGCGTTCACGCCAAAATCCAGCCCGGCAAAGACGGGCGGGACAATTTCCGCTGGGTATATAGCTGGATTCGTGATCCCCAGCGGTATCACAAGCGGTCGAAGATGCCGAACCTGTTCCTCGAGGCTTACGAGGAGAATGGCAAGCAGATCGATCCGGCGGCCGACATCGCTGCCTTCTTGCTCCAAGGGGGGCCGGAGAAGTTCCAAGAGCCTCCTCACGACGATAAGGCGCTTGACGAGCTGGTTAAATTGTTTTTGTCCAAGGCGCTAAGGGCCGAACAGGTCGCCGGCATTATGGACTCGGAGAGCGAACCGCATAAGCGCCACAAGTATCCACTTGTGCCCTCCGACGTGAAAGGCGACGAGGTTGAGCTGCTGGCGGCCGATCCCTCGAAGCCAATTACTGAGGACCAATGGGTGAGGATGAAGTTGAATTACGTCGGCCGTCGCACCATCTCTCGCTACGGCTGCTATGGCTGTCACGACATTCCGAACTTCGAAACGGCCCGCCCAATTGGAACGACGCTGCAGGACTGGGGCCGCAAGGATACCAGCCGTTTGGCTCCGGAACACATCGAGGAGTATCTGGACGAGCATAAAGAGGCTAATGGGCTGACGATGCACGATCGGATCGTCGCTGCGATGAAAGCAGCCCAGGCCGGCGGGACCGCCACAGGTGAGTTCAAAGGCGACGAGCAAAAAAGCGAGATGCGGGCCGCCTATTACTACAACGATCTCATTCATCACGGGCGGGCCGGCTTCCTCTGGCAAAAGCTTCGCGACCCGCGCAGCTACGACTATCTGAAGACCGAAACCAAGGGCTACGACGAGCGGCTGCGGATGCCCAAGTTCCCGGTTAACGAAGAGGAGATCGAGGCGATCTCCACCTTCATTCTGGGTTTGGTCGCCGACCCGCCGGGCAAGGACTACATTTATCACCCGGAAGGCGCGGCCAAGGCGCGGATCGAAGGCGAGCGGATGATCGACCGCTACAACTGCGGCGGTTGCCACATGCTGCAGCTTCCCGAGATCAAGTATGCGGTCGATCCCAAAGAATTGGCGGCAACCGCGATCACTCCGTCTGACCATCAGGCGGGGGTCGACCTGCTGCTCAAGTTGAAACCGCCCGAAAAAGGCGAGACGGGTCGCACGCAGAAGGTGAAGACCGAGGCGGGTGAGAAGGAATTGCCCGTGATCGCCTTCCACGGACTAATCTACAGCCGCCCGGAGGCAGATTCTCCGCCGGACGAGCGCGAATTCACTTACGACCTTTGGTCCACGCTCGATGTCGGTGGCAAGAAGATCTTGCCGCAGGCACGTATGCTGGTGTCAGCCTCTCGGTTGGCGCCGGGCGCGACTGCCAAAGCGCCTTTGCTTCGTTGCTCCGAGGAGCAAGTCTGCGAGCGCGTCGTGAAACTGGGCCGCTCCAATCACGTCAAAGAGCGCTTCCTGGCGACCCTGGCGCATGAACTGAGGACCCCCCTCGCCTCTATGCTCAATGCGGCTGAACTGCTCCATTCCCCGCAACCCGGAAACGCCGTCGAAGTCATCCAGCGCCACGACTCACCGACGACGCTTCACTACGTCGAC
>CAYWOV010000118.1:0-1499 GCA_964459965.1 uncultured Planctomycetaceae bacterium
TCGCCAACCCTGAGCGGCGGGGAACGGTTCCGACGACCTCCCACTGCCGTGGCGCCTTGAGGTCGAGCCGCAACAACCGGTCGGATTGCCCCTCAACGCTGTACTCATGAGCTGGTCCGAGCTGCCCATCGCAAATGTAGACGTTTTGGCCGATGAGCGCCGCGCCGAAGCTGGTGATTCCAAAGGGCAAGTCGGGAAGGGCATGCCCGCCCGCCGAGTGCTTCTTTTTCGAGCTGGCAACCAGCATCGGCCGTTTCATTCTCTTCGCACCGGCGACTGTTTTCTTCGAGGCGCGTGAGACCTTGCCCTCTTTCACGCCGACCGGACGATCGCCCGCGACCGTGACGACGAGCGTGCTGTAATGGCGGATGCTGGCGTACTTTTTCCCGTCCCGCTCGCCGGCCCTTTTCTCGACATATTTGGCCCGCAAGGCGTACAGACCGGGCCGACTCGCAGATAGCGAAAACTGTCCCGCCGCGTCGGACTTAGCGTCGACCGCATCCGTGCCGGCCGGATTGACCTTCAGTTCGGCAGCGGCAAGCGGTTTACCCTTCCAGAGCACGCGGACGACGAGCCGCCCGTCGGCGAACGTGGGCACGAGCTCCAGCGGAAGCTGCTGATCGGTTGGCGGTGCGATCCACTTGTTTGTCGACACGGCCGGGTACATCCGCCCATGGTAAACCAGCAGGTAGTCTTCCCCGTCACGACTATGCAGACCGTACGTGTGATTGAGGCTGTAGGAGCGAGCCGTTTCTGTGCCTGCCGGATTGGCAACCAGCGAATTCTCGTCGCGGGCGAGATCGAGCACGTGCAGCTTGTCGTCGGACGAAATCTCCTGCAGCTTGAGTCCCGTAAGCCGCGACAAGAGTTCGGGATCGTCCGGCTCGGCCGTCTCGCTGAAATAAACGTGCACGCGGCGTTCTTTGGGCGAGGAATCGGGCGCGATCCACAAAAAGCGGGCCCGCGCAGACGACACGCTGGCCAACACGGCGACGGCCAGCAACACGGTCGATCGATAAGACAGCATGGAGCATCCTTTTCTTGTCGGCATTTGTCCGCGGGCGATCACTCTTTGCGTCGGCTTGTTTTTACTGGCTGGCGAGTTTGAAGTCGAAAGCGTTGTTTCCCTTCGGCTTCACTTCGACGCTCAGCGTCGAGCGTTGATTATATCTCGCGGGGATTCTGACCTCGACCGGCCGCGTCCCATTGGCCTTAGCATATTCGGCCCAAGCGGTCCTGATGTCCATCGCACCCTCCAGCGGGTTTTCCGTCGGGGTTGCCACGATTTCGACCGAGTGCTTACCCAGAGAGGGACCGTCAGAAGCCGAGAGGGTGAACCGCCCGTCCTTGATGGTCGTCAACGCGACGGGGCCTTTCGTCGCGCCTTCGGGAACAAAGCGAATCACACCCGCTTTGAGCGGCACGTCGTCGAGGCGCACTTCACCGCGAACGGCGGCCCGCGGCGGACCTTTCGTGCCTCCGCCGCATCCTCCCACGAA
>CAYWOV010000118.1:1599-7289 GCA_964459965.1 uncultured Planctomycetaceae bacterium
CGCGAACGGCGGCCCGCGGCGGACCTTTCGTGCCTCCGCCGCATCCTCCCACGAAGGGCATAAGCACCAAACCGCACAGAGCCGTCGCAAAAGACGAAGTTGGCTCCGCCGGCCGGATGGTCGCTGCGGAACCGCATCAAGGTCTGATCGAACGTGTTTGGGTCGAGTAAGATGTAGGTGCTGGGATTGAACGGCGGGCTCGTGTTGAAACCGGTCGAGGCCGGGTAGGGATTGGCCCAGTACGTATAGCCCCAGTTCTGACCCTTGTTGCAGGACGGATTGGTCGAGAACCCGGAGATGTTCCAGGCCGACTCGCCAATCGCCACCGTATTGCTCAGTCCGTCGGTGATGTCGCGAAACCGCGTGATGTGATCGGTCGAATCTGAATAGACGATGGCTCCATTGAGCGTCGGCCGCGGACGGCCGAAGTACGACCAATACTGGTCATAGGGCAAAGAGCCGACGCAGACCGCGTACGAGCCCGGCGCTTCGTCGTAATCGCCGCACGGATCGCCGGCCGCCGGAAAGGGGACGGGCCGCCGCATGACGGCCGTTGGACACAGATAAAAGGCGAGTTGTTGCGAGACGACCGCCTGGTTGCCGGGATCGGTGTTGGGAAGCGCGAAGTTATAGTGCTGATAATTGGCCGCCTGCTCCATGAACGGCAAGAGGGCCACAAACGTGCTGGCCATCGAGATGCTGCTATCGGCGTCGCTCCCTCCGCCAGGATCGGCTGTGGGCAGCGTCCGATTGACGTCGTGATAGTTGTGGAGTGCCAACCCGATCTGCTTCAAATTATTGCGACACTGCGTCATGCGAGCCGCCTCCCGCGCCGACTGAACGGCGGGAAGCAAGAGCGCGATCAAGAGGCCAATGATCGCAATCACGACCAAGAGTTCGATGAGCGTGAATCCACGGCGAGTGTGTTTTGCCGCGCGAAGACCAGGCAACATGGAGAGCCCTCCTGAACAAGAGAAACCGATCGCCAAGAACCACCAAATTGCCGGCTCGAAGACCGCCGAATAGCGGGCATCAGAGCCGATGGCTTAGCTGGCTGGCGAAACGGCCGGAGAGCCTTGCTGGCTAGCTCTAATTGAGATTGAATCTCAGTCTCAGAAAATAGCGTGGTCTGCTCGCGATTGCAAGTAACTTCTGAATAGATTCTTAGGCCGACCGCAAAGCCGCGCGGCTCTTCGACAATGATCGACGCTCCGACGCCGACGCATTCGCAGTGCTAGTCCTCTAAGAACAGCCCGGCGTGATGCGTCGGCGCGCGCGAAAATGTGCGGGGCCGCAGCAACACCTGTCGGGCCACGCCGTGGTTGACCCAGATGATCGTGATCACGACCGGCACGTAAATCATGTAATGGATGAAGGCATGATAACCGGTGTCTGCCAGCGGACGAGTAAACATGCCCGGGAGCGGCTGCGATAAGCTCACGCGGGAAAATTGATTCAACAACAGGCCGCTTATCGGACTGAAATACAACAGCCAGGCACCAGTTCCCGCAAACACATGGATCAGGATCGGCAAGGAGCACCACGCGACAAACAGGCTGAGCACGAGCGTCACGGCCCGTCCCTGCGTCTGGCTCACGAGACCAAACAGGAATGCCAGTTGAGCGGCCAGGATCAATAACAACACCAGATTCACGATCGTCTCGAGCAAGTACGGCTGGCCGCCCACCGGCCGTAAAGAATCGACCAGGATGGCATGCACCAGAATCGGCAGCGCGACAAGCGCCGTTGCTCGCCGCATGCCGCGGAGTTTTGCGCCGGCAAGTCCCGAGAAGGAAACGGGGGTCGTCAGTAACACATCGAGCGTCTGCCGGGCCTTCTCGGCGGCGATCAAGCCGGCCGCGCGCACGAAGACGACCAACAGCGCGATCGACCAAAACAGCAGCCCCGGAATGCCCAGCGCGCTAAAGGAGACATCGCGTGTCCGCACGACATAGACCATCATCGGCAAAAGAATCGGCAGTTCGAGGATCAGCAGGATGCGGATCATGTAATTGAACCGGCCGAGGTTGCCCCGCCGGCTTTCGCGCCACGCCACCGGCTCCAATGCGGGAAGATCCTCGCCCGTCTGGCCGAAAACGATGCCTCGACCGAATCGATCGTTGATGCGAATCAATCCGCGATCGAGCGATTGAAAGAGCCGGCGCATGCGATGTTTGGGCTGCGGCACGGCCCTCTTCACAATCACCAGGCGGGCGAGCAGCAAGAAGCACAGCCCGCTCATTGTGATAACGCAAAGCGGAAGGAATTGCCGATGGAAGGGCCGCGTGCCGCCGGGCCCGATCGGTTGCCGGAAGAGCCATTCGGAGCTGAATCCCTGCGTCGAGGTCAGCGCCATGTGGATCGCGGGCTGCCAGCGCGGCTGATCGAGCCAGTCATAAATAATGCCGGGATACGTCCCCGTCGCTTTGCGATGAAGCATTTCAAAGGCGACCAACGCCGAAACGACGAGATAAGGGAAGGCGAACAGCGTGGCCATCGTTACGTACGACATCACAAAAGCGGTCGCCGACGTCGCACAGAACGCGGAGCAAAACAGCGAGATGCAGGCGACTTGAAAGGCCGTCAACGCCAGACCGAGCATGGCGAACTCGAGATCGACTACGCTCAGGCCTCCCATCAGATAGCCGACGAATAACAGCGGCAACGAAACGAGCAGAAAGGTCGCCACGGGGACTAACCGCGAGAGGAGTTTCTCGATCAGGATGTCCCAGGGTCTCAGCTGTGTGACAAACAGCAATTGCAGGGTGTTGCGTTCCTTCTCGGCGGCCACGGCCCCGCTGACAATCGCCGGAACAAACAGACACAGCCCGACTAATTCGGTCTCGTACAAGACGATAAGCAATCGCCCGCCTTGCCCCAGCAGGCCCTTTGGCGAGAAGCGGGCCGCGCCGTAGCTCGAAATAAAAACCAGCACGGACATCGAAAACACGAGCAGGGTAAACGCCACTCGCACCACATAAGTCCGCCGCCGCTGGGCCATCTCGGCCAAATCCTTGGCGAGCATCGGAAATCCGAAATTCGGCAGCCGGACTTTCATGGCGGATTCAGTATGAAGTGCTGAAGAATGCGCGGCAAGGTGCGACCGAGAGTTGGCGCCCTCGGCCCCCTTCGGTGACCCCTCCGGGCTAAAAAGCAGGGCGGAGCGCGGCCCCAATTGCGATTTTTCGTTTGAACGTGCCCTCTCGGCCCCAGAGGGTCCGAAGATGGTAGCTAAGCGTGTCAGAACAGTTTTCATCAAAACTCGTAAGCAGTACTGATCAGGAAGGTTGTGGCGAATAATAGTGATTCATCACAACAAGGAGGTGATCACTCATGGAAGAAAAACGCTGGAAGGAGGTGAGGGCGATAATTCGTCAAGTTGTTCGCCGGAAGTCGTCGCGTGAAGTTTTGGGGGACGGCGAGATCGCCGAGATGTACTATTGGTCCGTCTTTCATGACCGGCCACAAGGTTGGGCAACGTTTTGAGAGTTGGCCGATTCATCTTCGGCGAGGAAGAACTCCCTTCTCAAGGAACTCTGTCCCGGCGGGTTACAACGCCACGGATTATTTGACGCCGCCCAATTGAAGCGGACACTTGCATGACTATCATGAGCGGCGAGAGTGATCGGCCCCCCGTCTTAGTCGGCCGTAATATCGACAAGACGTTTCATCGCGACACGGGCGAAGTCGTCCGCGCGCTCGTCGATGTGTCTGTCGAAGCCCGCGCCGGCAAGCTCACAGCCCTCGTCGGACCCGACGGCGCCGGAAAAACGACCCTGATTCGCCTCGCCACCGGCTTGTTGGAGCCCGACGCCGGGCAGATGACCGTCCTGGGGATCGACGTCGCGGTCGATCCGCAACAAATCCAAACCCGCATCGGCTATATGCCGCAGCGGTTCGGCCTGTATGAGGATCTCAGCGTTCAGGAAAACCTCGATCTCTACGCCGACCTGCACGGCGTCCTCGGCGAGAAGCGCAAGGAACGCTACGCCAGGCTGATGGAGATGACCAACCTCGGGCCGTTCAAAACGCGGCTGGCTGGGCAACTCTCGGGCGGCATGAAGCAGAAGCTGGGCCTGGCCTGCACGTTGATTCGGTCGCCCGAGCTGTTGCTGCTCGACGAGCCGACGGTCGGTGTCGACCCGCTCTCCCGCCGCGAGCTGTGGGACATCATTCTCGAACTCGTGAAGGATCAGGGGCTGACGGTCCTCTTGAGCACGTCGTATCTCGACGAGGCCGAGCGCTGTGAGCACGTCGTCGTGCTGCACAAGGGCAAAGTCTTGGCCCAAGGCGAGCCGGCCGAAGTGCGTCAGTTGGCGGCGGGCCGCACATTTATGGCCGAGCCGCCGCCGGGGCAGCCGGCCCGCGAGCTGCAAGCCCGCTTGCTCGACGACCCGCACCTGGTCGACGCCGTTCCCGAGGCAGGTCACGTGCGATTCGTGACTGGCGGCGAGAACGGCCAAGGACCGAGCAGTCCGGTACTCGAGGGCATTGCCGTCGAGCCGACGGAGGCCCGTTTCGAGGACGGCTTCATGGTCCTCTTGCGGACCTCCGCCGACGAGCAGCACGTTGCCGCCTCGTTGACGCTGACTCATCCGCCGGCGCAGCAGGGCAACGATGCAGTCGTCGAGGTGCACGATCTGGTGCGGAAGTTCGGATCGTTCACCGCGGTCGATCATGTCAGCTTCGAGGTCCACCGGGGCGAGATCTTCGGCCTGTTGGGCCCCAACGGAGCGGGCAAGACGACCACGTTCCGCATGCTGTGCGGCCTGCTCGCCGCCACGGGTGGCACGCTGCGTGTCGCCGGAGTCGACTTGCACTACGCAAGGGCCTCGGCGCGGCAGCAGATTGGTTATGTCGCCCAGAAGTTTTCGCTTTACGGGCAACTCTCGGTGATCGAGAACCTCGATTTTTTCGGCAGCGCCTACGGACTCCGCGGCAGCCGCAAGCGGGAACGCATCGAGTGGGCGCTCGGCCAATTCGAGCTGCATCAGCATTCGCGGCTTCCCAGCGCTCAGCTTCCTGGTGGATTCAAGCAGCGGCTCTCAATGGCGGCCGCCCTGTTGCACGAGCCGGAGACGCTCTTCCTCGACGAGCCAACCAGCGGCGTCGATCCGCTCGCCCGCCGCGAATTCTGGCGCCGCATCACGTCCCTGGCCCAGCAAGGCGTGACGGTGATCGTGACCACGCACTTCATGGAAGAGGCCGAGTATTGCGACCGCATCGCCATCATGGACGCGGGCCGCGTGCTGGCGGACGGCACCCCCGCCGAAGTCCGCCGCCACGCCCACCCGACCCCCGGCCACTCACCGACGATGGAAGACGCCTTCATCGCGATCGTCGAAGAATCACGCAACAAAGAAACGAATACACAAAGATCGTAGGGCCGGCTCTGCGGCCGCATTGCAAAAGATAGGCAAGAGCGGGTCAATTGGGTGCCACTGGCGGCACGGTTTTAAACAACTCGGTGGGCACCCAGTGCGATTGCCGTTTGAGATTCGATGCGACAACCGTGTTGATTTATTCTTTACCGTGACCTCGTCTCCATCTTCACCTCATCTGCCGCTGTGATGCTGAATGCCGCAGGCCTCCGCCATCAAGCGGCAAAGGCGCTGGCGGGCCAGAACCCCCGCCAGTGGCACCCAAACTGTCGCCTTGGTGCAGTCGATGAATTTGGTTTTGGACGTGGC
>CAYWOV010000119.1:0-2066 GCA_964459965.1 uncultured Planctomycetaceae bacterium
CATCAATGTGACGGGTCGGCCGATTAAAGATGCCGAGGGGCGAATCTACGGCGGCGTTGTCGTGTTCTACGACATCACAGAGCGCAAGCGAGCGGAAGCGGCAATCCGCGCCAGCGAACAGCGATTCCGCACCATGGCCGAGACGATGCCTACGACGGTGGCCATTTACCAAGGGATCGGTCACGCCTACGTCAACGCAGCCGCCGAGAAGATGCTGGGCTACACACGCGAGGAACTGCTGCATCGCGGGTTTCTCGATTACGTGCACCCCGATTTCCGCGAAATGGTCAAACAGCGGAGCCTCGCCCGCCAGCGCGGCGAGGCGGTCCCGCCGCGGTATGAGATCAAGCTCGTCGACAAAGACGGTCACGAAAAGTGGGTCGATTTTGCGGCCACGACGATCGAATTCGAGGGAAAGCCGGCCGTCCTGGGGGTTGCGATCGACGTCACGCAGCGCAAAGAAATGGAAGCCGCCCAACGCCGAGCGGTGGAGGCCGCCGAAGCCGCCAGCCGGGCGAAGAGCACGTTTCTCGCGAATATGAGTCACGAGATCCGCACCCCCATGAATGCCGTGATCGGCCTGACCGAGCTTGTCCTGGGGACGGAACTGACTTCCGTGCAGCGGGAATACCTGTCGATCGTGAAGGACTCGGCCGAGTCTTTGCTGGCGCTGATCAACGATATTCTCGACTTCTCCAAGATCGACGCCGGCAAACTCCAATTGGACGAAGCGCCCTTCCAGATTCGCGAAGTGCTCGGCGATGCGATGAAGGGCCTGGCCCTCCGCGCCCGCGGCAAGGACGTCGAAGTCGCCTGCCATGTCCATCCGGATGTTCCCGAAATTCTGGTGGGCGACGCGCTGCGATTGCGGCAGATCATTGCGAACCTCGTCGGAAACGCGATCAAGTTCACTCAAGTCGGCGAAGTCGTGCTCGACATCGCGGTCCAGTCTTCGTCGGAGGAGCAAACGTGCTTGCACTTCTGCGCGCGGGACACCGGCATTGGCATTCCCGTCGAAAAGCAGCAGGCAATCTTTGATGCCTTTTCGCAGGCCGACCCTTCCACGACTCGCCGTTTCGGTGGCACGGGGCTGGGCCTGGCGATTGCGTCGCGGCTGGTCGCACTGATGGACGGACAAATCTGGGTCGAGAGCGAAGTCGGCCGGGGGAGCAAGTTCCACTTCACCCTGCCGTTTTTACGACGCGAGACCGTGCCGGCGGCGCCGGGCAGCACGATTGAATCGCTGGTCGGCCTGCGGGTGCTGATCGTCGACGACAATGAGACGAACCGGCTCATCCTGCATGAAATGGTCGCAAATTGGCAGATGCGACCCGCGGTGGTCGCCGATGCCCAGTCGGCGCTCCAAGCGCTGCAGCGGGGCCATCAGACTGGGGAACCGTATCGCGTCGTGCTGACCGATGTGCACATGCCGGGGATGGATGGATTCCAACTCGCGGAGAGCATCAAGGCCTCATCGATTTTTGACAGCACGTTGATCCTGATGCTGAGTTCGGGCGACGGTCAGGGCGATGTCGATCGCTGTCGTAAGGTCGGCGGCTCGGCCCATCTGATCAAGCCGATCAAGCAGTCGGAATTGTTCGACGCCATCGCCACTTCATTGGGAGTCATCGACGAACCGAATGCAGCGGCGAACGAAACAACAGTCGCAGCGGTAAAAATGCGTCCTCTGCGAATCCTGCTGGCCGAGGATAGTTTGACCAATCAGCGATTGGCAGTCGGCATTCTCTCGAAGTGGGGACATCAGGTGACCGTTGCCAATAACGGCCGCGAGGCGGTCGCCGCGGCGGACAAGGAGCCGTTCGATCTGGTGCTGATGGACGTCCAGATGCCGGAAATGGACGGCTATCAGGCGACCGCCGTGATTCGCGAGCGCGAAGTTGGCAAGAACCGCCGGCTTCCGATTGTCGCCATGACGGCGCATGCCATGAAAGGCGATCGGGAAGAATGTCTGGCTGCCGGGATGGACGCCTACGTCGCCAAACCGATCCGCCGGGCTGAACTCGAACAGGTGATTGAAGAGATCGCGGGACGCGACTCGACAGCAA
>CAYWOV010000119.1:2166-7258 GCA_964459965.1 uncultured Planctomycetaceae bacterium
GAAGTCAAGGCGGCGTTTCTCAAGCTGTTGGATCGGCCGCGGATCGCGCTCGACCCGGAAACTCAAAAGACCGAGACAATCGCCGGCGGATTCGTTGCCGAACACGTCACCATCGCCAGTGAGCGAAAGGCTGACGGTTCGGTGGAGCGCGTGCCGCTGTTGTTAGTGCGGCCCGCGAAGCCGTCCGGACGGCTGCCAGCGGTCATCGCCCTGCACGGCACAGGAGGTAACAAGGACCAGCTCCGCGGGCTGCTTGTCGAGTTTGCCCGCCGTGGTCTGATCGGCGTGGCGATCGATGCCCGTTATCACGGTGAGCGATCGGGCGGAGCCCGGGGCGCGCAAGCGTACGTCGCCGCGGTGACCCGAGCCTGGAAGACGCCCCCCGGTCAACCTCAGGAACATCCTTTTTACTTCGACACCTGCTGGGACCTGTGGCGGACGATCGATTACCTGCAGACTCGACGCGACGTCGACGGCGACCGTTTGGGAATGATCGGTTTCAGTATGGGAGGTATCGAGACGTGGCTTGCGGCCGCGGTCGACGATCGAGTGAAGGTCGCCGTGCCGGCGATCGGCGTGCAGAGTTTTCGTTGGAGTCTCGACCACGACGCCTGGCACGCCCGGGCCGGAACGATCCAGGCCGCTCACGACGCGGCCGCAAAAGACTTGGGCGAACCAGAGGTCAACGCCCGCGTTTGCCGCGAGTTGTGGAACAGGGTGATTCCCGGAATGTTGGACCAGTTCGACTGTCCGAGCATGATTCGCCTGTTCGCCGGGCGGCCCCTGCTGATCCTCAATGGCGATCGCGATCCCAATTGTCCTCTTGCCGGCGCGAAGATCGCGTTCGCCGCTGCCGAGGCGGCCTATGGCGAAGCCGGCGCTAGTGAGAAACTGAAAGTCATCGTTGCGCCCGATACGGGCCACAAAGTCACGACCCAACAGCGGCAGGCGGCGTTTGACTGGCTGACCAAGTGGCTCGCGCCGCAGTAGCAATGCTTGGAGGGCTCGAACAATCGGCATAGCGGGCGCCAAGTGACGGCTTAATTCACTGACGGCGTTACGCACCGAGTTGTCGAGCCAAGTCGACAATACTCTCCGACACGAGATCAAAGTCGCCGGCTTTTGGCTTATCGGCCATTTCCAGGCGTCCAGGCCCATATTCGTTCGGACGATGGATGAAGCCGGTGCGCAGCCCGTGACTGCGCGCGGCCCGCAAATCGGAGGCGTGAGCGGCACACATCATCACTTCCTCGGGCTTCAAATCGAGAAAGCGGGGTACCGAGAGGTACGTTTCAGGATCTGGCTTATAATGTTGGACCAATTCAGCGCCTAAGATCGCATCCCACGGTAGCCCGCCAAACTTGGCAAGGTTTGTCAACAGGGCGATATTTCCGTTGGACAAAGGTGCGATGATGTACTTGTTCTTTAGGCGAGTGAGCCCCTCGACGGAGTCCGGCCAGGGCTTGAGCCTTCGCCAAACGTGGCTCCAATTGATTTTATCGATCTCCGTTAGCCCTGTGATGTTGAAGTGCCGAAGCAGCTCGTTCAGGATCAAGCGATGAAGGTCATCGAGTCGAGTCCACGGTCGCTTGCCCGTTCGAACCTCTTGCATGGCTGGTTGGTATCCGCGGCGCCAGCGATCGGCAAATTCCTCCCAGTTGACGTTGAGACCTCTTTCCCTGCCCCACGCCGTCCCCTCGGCAATCACGGAGCCGCGCCAGTCCACAACCGTGCCGAATACGTCGAACACCAGCGCTCTCAACTGATCCATCAAGGCTCACCGTCGCCTTCGCGACTGCGAATGTCCTGTATGATGACGCTGAAATCGTGCAAAAAAGCACTAACCGGCGTGTGACGGAGAATTCGCGACGTTAGACGTTGCCTTCGGCCGGCACGACGAAGGGAGCCCTGTATTCTCGCGTCAGCATGGCATTCGCTCCCGACGCAATTGGGCCGGTAAACACCTCACTCTTCGGGTCGATCGCAAGTTTTTGCCCGAAATGCAGCAGCTTCGTGCCTTGAATCATTACCAGGTTCGAGGCCAGGTGCTGGCTGAAGCGTTCGAACGTTTCAGCGGTCTCTTTGTCACTGGCGAGTCGCTCGGCGGCCTCGCTTCCGCTCATCGGTTCGCCCAGGCGGTAGGAGATATTGGCCAGATGGCACAGAGCGCTCGATAGATGGCCTTCGAGAACTTCGCCGTTTAAGTCCTCGCGCCTGCGGCTGCGGACGGCGGCGGTGAAATTCTTCCAGTGATCCAGTGTCACCCCGCCGCTGAATTTCTTGGTTTCGTTTCCCTTCAAGTCGTACGCGGTCGCATGTCCGTAGTCCTCTTCCCCGACCACGACGTATCCTTCGGTTCCGTAGAAGATCGCACCGATCTTGGTGCCGAGTAACTTAGGCGTCTTGAGGCCGCGGACTTCAAACACGATCCGCTTGCCATCGGGATACTCATGGATCGACACTTGCGAGTTTGCGGTTTGACCCGCATCTTCGTAGCCAAATCGCCCGCCGTAGCTGAGGGCGGCTGTTCCGATGTCGTCGACGCCGAGGCCCCAGCGGCAAACATCCATCTGGTGAATGCCCTGGTTTCCCAAGTCGCCGTTACCGTAATCCCACATCCAGTGCCAATCGTAGTGCAGGCTCTTGCGCGTGAGCGGCTTTTCCGGCGCGGGGCCGAGCCAGAGGTTGTAATCGACCGACTTGGGGACGTCGTAGGTCCCTGTTGGACCAATCGAGCCGCGGGTCTTGTAGCAGAGACCGCGGGCCAGCTTCACGTCGCCAATCTCGCCGGAACGAAGGAATTGAATGGCGGCCTTGGCCCCAGAGAGTGATCGGCTCTGCATGCCGGCCTGAACGATCCGGTTATGGTTGCGCGCCGCCTGAACAAGGCGGCGACCTTCGCTGACATTGTGGCTCACCGGCTTTTCGACGTAGACATCTTTGCCGGCTTGAATTGCCCAGATCGCTGCGAGAGAGTGCCAGTGGTTCGGCGTGGCGATCGACACAATGTCGATCGACGGATCCTCGAGCATCTTGCGGAGCTCTCGATAGTATTTGGGGGCCTTCTGCGTGTGTTTTTGGACAAAGGAAACACGCGACTGTCCGACGGCTTCATCGACGTCGACGATGGCCACGATCTCGACGTCGGAGCTCGGACGCATCATCCAATGCATGTGATCGGTGCCGCGGCCGTTGACGCCGACGCACGCGACATGCAGCTTCTCGTTTGGGCTCCTGGAGGGTTTAGACGCGGAGTCGGCTCGCGCGCCTTTCGGCATCGTGGAAAAGGTCGCCGCGGCGGCGGCGAGAATCGAATGCTCCAGAAAGTCCCGGCGGCTCTGCATGACCATTTGAGACCTCCCCAGAGAACGAATCGCGAAATGGTGGACCAGGGTCGCCCGCACTTAGCTCTTGCCGACCCGATCGTAACCGTAGGCGGACCATAATTCGAGGAATGGGCGAATGAATAAGCGGCGAGTGGATTTCAGAAAGCTCGCTTCAAACGCCCGCGGAGATCAGGGTTCCAGTGGATTCCCGGCTCATTTCTGATGAACGCAGCAATTTTTGTCTGAATCGGAGATGTCGGCGCCGCGTGATCTCGACGAGCGGACGCCAGACGGCCGCAGTCAGCCGGGAGCGGATCAGGAAATGCCAGAACAGATTTGACCGCTTGTATAAATACGACATGGCCAAATACGGCAGCACGGCACTTCTGTCTTGCGGTCGCCGCCGCCAGATCGAGGCGTGCGAAAACAAGCGACGGTAACACCAGGCGTAGCCCTCGGCGAGCTGCTCGGGTGACATGTGTCGCGGCTGAAAGACGACATGGGCCGTGTCGTAAAGGCTCCAATCTTCGTGCAACAACCGCCCTTCCCCCTTCATTTGCCGAAACAGAGGTGTGGCGGGATACGGAGTGAGGATATGAAACGTGGCGCACTCCAAACGGTTGTCTTCGATCCAATCGGCGGTCCGAGCGAAAATGTCGGGACGATCGTGGTCGAACCCGAGCACAAAGCTGCCGTTAACCTGAATTCCGTGGTCATGCAGAATCCGCACGCGTTGCGCGTAGTCCTCGGTGCGGGGACTTTTCTTGCCGGCCGCTTTGATGTTGTCGTTTTCCAGGGACTCGAACCCGACAAAGACGCCGGTGCATCCCGCGATCGCCATCTTACGCACGAGCCCAGGATCGTCGGTGACATCGATCGAGACGGCGGCGCTCCAGATTTTCTCGAGCGGGCTGAGTGCGCGGCACAGCTGCTTGAGGTAATCGGGCTTGGAACCGAGGTTGTTGTCGACGAAGACCCCATAGGGCTGATCGGCGGCGAGAAACTCATCGGCGATTTGCTCGACGTCGCGCACGAGATAGGGCATGTGCAGACCGTCGGTCGCCAAATAGCAGAATCCGCAGCGGTTGTGGCAGCCTCGCGTCGCAATCAGACTGCTGGTCGTCAAGAAACTGTCGCGCGGCAGCAGGTCGCGGCGCGGTGGCGGGTCTTCGCGATATGGCTTCCGATAACTGCCGGAATAAACCGGCTGCAAGCTCCCCTGCTCAACGTCCTCGAGCAACCGCGGCCAGACCTGCACTCCTTCCCCGAGAACGATCGCGTCGGCATGCGGGGCGGTTTCCTCGGGACAGGAGAGCACATGCAGTCCGCCAAAAACGACAATCGCGCCGCGGTCGCGATACCATTTCGCCAGTTCGTAGGCCCGTTTGGCGAACGTCAAGTGCACGGTGATGCCGACCACCTGCGGAAATGGCTCGCAAGGCGGCGGGCCGTGGAGCAGATTTTCGTCCCAGTATTGAACAGTCCAATGCGGCGGCGTGCTGCCGGCAATGCTGGTGAGCGCCAGGCTCGGCGTCAGCACGTGTTTGCCGAAGCTGGCATGCGGATCTTTCGGGTAGAAAGGATTGATGAGCAACGCGTGTCGCGGCCGCGGCGGCCGAGTTTCGATCCGCGAATCGAGCGTCGGCGCGATCCGCATCGCGCGCGGAACCTTGAGGTGATGCATGTTGGCTCCCTTGCTCGCACGTCAAGCTGTGAGTTTGCGTCTGCAGACGATTTGCGAAGTATGAATGGCAAGCTGGCAGCTT
>CAYWOV010000120.1:0-7244 GCA_964459965.1 uncultured Planctomycetaceae bacterium
AATGATTTTTACCAGCGAGTCCGTGAGCATGGGGCATCCGGACAAGGTCGCCGATCAAATCTCGGACGGCATACTCGACGCCCTTTTGGAAAAAGACCCCCAATCGCGGGTCGCCTGCGAGACGCTGTGCTCGACTGACTTGGTCGTCCTGTCCGGCGAAATCACCACGCGGGCCGCGATCGATCATGTGGCCGTGACGCGCGGGGTCGTTCGCGACATCGGTTACACCAGCGAGGATGTCGGTTTCAACGCCGACACGTGCCGCGTGTTTCTGGCACTGCACAGCCAGTCGGGCGACATCGCCATGGGCGTCGACCGCGACGGAGCCGGCGACCAGGGACTGATGTTCGGCTACGCGTGCAAGCAGACCGAAGAGCTGATGCCGCTGCCGATTGCCCTGGCTCACCGCATCCTCGCCCTGTTAACCGAAGCACGGACCCGTAAGGAAGTCGACTGGCTGCGGCCCGACAGCAAAAGCCAGGTGACGGTCGAGTTCGAGGGGCGCAAACCGGTTGGTATTCCGGCCATCGTGGTTTCGACCCAGCACGCCGACAGCGTCAGCCAGGGCGAGATTGCCGACTTCATCCGCAAGCGAATCGTCTCGCGGGCCGTTCCCGAACATCTCCTCACCCGCTCGACGCAATACCACATCAACCCCACGGGTCGCTTCGTGATTGGCGGGCCGCACGGCGACTGCGGTTTGACCGGCCGCAAGATCATCGTGGACACGTACGGCGGCTGGGGCCGCCACGGCGGCGGCGCGTTCAGCGGCAAGGACCCGACAAAGGTCGACCGCTCGGCCGCTTACATGGCACGCCACGTCGCCAAAAACGTCGTCGCCTCGGGTTTGGCCGACGAATGCGAAATGCAGATTGCCTACGCCATCGGACTGGCCGAGCCCGTGGGCGTTTGCGTCAACACGAGCGGCACAAACAAGGTCTCTGAAGAGCGGATCGCAACGGCCGTCCGCGAGATTTTCCCGCTAACGCCCAAGGGAATTATCGAGTACTTGAAACTGCGACGGCCCATCTTCCGCAAGACGGCTTCCGGAGGACACTTTGGTCGCAATGACCCAGATTTCACCTGGGAAAGGACCGATCGGGCAAACGATTTGGCAAAAGCGGCCGGTCTGTAGCCGTTTGGCCTCCGTGTTCCAAGGATGGAACGATGTCGACAAGCGTCCAACGCGCGCTCAACACTCGCAACTCGGACAATTCTCTCGCCGGCCCTGCGATCGCCGTTTGGTCGGCGATCATTTTGATTGCGGCGGTGCTCGTCTCGCGGCGACTGGCGGGTGCCTTTGTCACGGAACTGGGAGCCGCGACGCCTTGCGTGGCCGGGACCGTGACCCTCCTGGGGTCGCTGGCCGCTTACGTTTTGTGGTGCGCGGCCAATCCCACAGCGTCGGGGTGTAAGCAAGCGATCGCCGCGGGGCTGACGATCCTTCCGCCGTTGGCACTTGTCGGGGCTCTTTGGATGTCTACATCCGCGTTCGTCGGTGGCTACCTGTCGGCCCTTTTTATGCTCTCGGCACTTGCCACGATTTTTGCCCGCGACCTCGTCCCTGGCGTCGCCCGCCGCACAGAGTCATGCGCCATCGATAATCGGCTGGTAGAGCCTCGAGTGCCGATTACGGTGGGAGTACAGCACGAGTCGCCCGACAACATGTCAACTGTGTTGCGTCCTCTCGACACTCAGGCGGATCTCGCCGCCCCAATGGACATGGATGAGCCGATCGAAGATGAAGCCGTCGAAGCCGACCTGTCAATCATTCAATGGATGACGCGAAGACAGCTTGCGGACGGCGCCGAATCCTTGGACGGCTCTGTTCGCATTCATTTCGGGCCCGGCGAACGATTCGCTGTCGCGCACATTTCGTTCGTCCCGCCGCTCTCCGACCGACCGCACGCTGACTGTCAACTGCTGGCTGACTTCAACGGTCGAGTCCGCATCGGCGTCGCGCTGGCGTACGGCCTGCGAATCGAAGCTCGACGCCCGGAGCCGGCCGCCCAAGCGACGAGTGTCGTTGTCGGGTTTTCCGCTCACGTGCTCGCGGCGCAAAGCGTTGCGGCCTGAGTGCTGCGACGGTGCGTTTACCTGCTCCTTTACCGCGGCCGGCGCGACTGCTTCAAAAGTCGGCCCGCGCGGGCTTGCCGTAGTAGAAGCCTTGGGCCAGTTGGAAACCAATCTGACGGCAGGCCGCTCCTTCGCCGACCGTTTCGATTCCCTCTGCCAAGGCGACGATTCCCAAATCCAGAACCATCTTCACCAGGGTTTCCAGCATCGTCTGACGGGCCGCCGAGGCCCTGTCGATGCCGCGAATCAGCCCCATGTCAAACTTGATGAAATCGGGCCGAACTTCGACCAGCTGCACCAGCCGATCCTGCCCCGCGCCAAAATCGTCGTAGGCCCATTTCATGCCAAGGTCGGTCAGTGCCGACTGCAATCCGGCCATCCTGGTCGTATCGGTCACCGCCGACTCGTGAATTTCGAGCGTGATCGGTTGCCGCGGACTGAAATTTCGCAGCCCCTGCAAGGCTTCAACGAGTCCCGGGTCGGTCAACTCGGACGGATGCGTGTTGAGGAAGAGGTGTGGAGGCTGCTCGAGACCCGAGCAGGCCCGGACCGCCTCCCAGCGAAACATGCGGCTCAATTCGACTTGCAGATCCAACTGCGACGCGGCCTGGAACATGGCCTCGGGCATTTCGAGTCCGTAGACGGAACTGCGTCCGAGCGCCTCGTAGCCGACTGTCTTTTCGCTGCCGAGATCGACCACAGGCTGGAAGCAAGGGATGACTGCCCGATGAGCCATCAACTGGTCGAATTGAACCAGTGCGAGGGCATAGTCGCAGACCCGCGTGGCGACCGTCATGCCACCCGTCTCGGATGATTGGCGCCGCACGCGGAATGGCACATCCGCGAATTGAACCAAATCATTTTGAGCCAGAGGCATTTGTTCGTTCACGCGGACGCCGTTTACGAACGTGCCGTTCGTACTCCCCAAGTCTCGCAGAACGAGTTGAGAACCGCTTTCGAGAATCTCGGCATGCACTCCGGACACGGTTCGATAGGTCAGGCTGAGGCTAATATCGGCTCGGCGACCCACCCGAAACGGAAACGAGTAAATCGGCACATGTCGGACCGCCTCACCCTCTGCGGTCTGCCCCGATAGAAACCACAATGCGTGCGTCTGACGGATTCCCTCCACTGCCGAAGCCTGCGCGCCGGCCAGTTCCTCCGGAACGGCATCGCGGGTCGCAAGCTCTCGGACGGCCGCATTTTGCGAACTGTGCATGGGAAAAACCGCGCCGGCAATTAGGGGCGATGTCGTCGAATCGGCACAAGTATATGGCCGGTCCTTTGCGCGGCCGGTCGAACTCCGGCGAAGTTGGCGTGCGGGTGGTGCGGTAAGAACGAGTTTGACGCTCTTGGCAATAAGAACGGCAAACAGACCGAAGAACCCGCCGCGATATCGAAGTTCCACGCCAGTCCGCTCAACATTTGTGTCCTATGTTTATCCGGATTTGTCGATTTCTCGAAACGCCGCAGGGCAGTAAGGCACGAGCCGTCGAATTAACAGTGGCGTGGGGGAGTATTGGACATGAGCACCGGCGAAACCCAGCAATTGGACTCCCCGGTCCTGGCGACCGTATTGGCCGAAGAGAACTTCTGGCCGTCGGAGCCGCACTCGCTCGAGGAGACGGGGCTGACGGAGCCCTTCGTCGAATCACTGCTCTTCAAGCACCTGCAGGTGGGCGGAACGGCAAGCGGCCGCAGCCTGGCGGACCGAATGTGCCTGCCATTTTGCGTGCTGGAGTCATTTTTCAGTTCGCTTCGGGCCCGGCAGCTCGTCGTGCACGCGGGACCCGCCGCCTTCAACGACTACTACTACACGCTCACGGAATCGGGCCGGCAGCATGCTCAGGGCCAGTCGAAGTCGTGTGCGTACACCGGGCCGGCTCCCGTCCCGCTGATGGATTATGTGATCTCGGTCGAGGCCCAGGCGATCCGCGGCGAGGCCGTCCGACGCAATAAGTTCGAACACGCCTTCCAGGATATCTCAGTCAACAGCGAGTTGTTTGCCTCGCTGGGGCCGGCCGTCAATTCGGGCGCCGGGATGTTTTTGTACGGTGCGCCCGGCAACGGAAAGTCGACGCTCGCCAAGCGGATTACCATGTGCTTCGGGCAGGCGATCTGGCTGCCCCATGCCATTATCGAGGACGGACAGATCGTCAAAGTTTTTGACGCCTCGTATCACTCGGAGGTCCGTGCACCGGAAAGCGACATCCTCAAACGCCCCGAGCACGACCGCCGCTGGATCAAGGTTCGCCGTCCCACCGTGGTCGTCGGCGGCGAGTTGACCATGGACGCTTTGGAAATCCGCCACGATCCGCGCAGCAACGTCTCTGAAGCGCCGCTGCAAATGAAGAGCAACTGCGGCTGCCTGTTGATCGACGACTTCGGCCGACAGCGGGTTGCACCGGCCGAGCTGCTCAACCGGTGGATCGTGCCGTTGGAGAGCCACCACGATTTTTTGTCCCTTTCGACCGGCAAGAAAATTCAGGTTCCCTTCGAGCAATTGATCCTGTTTTCGACCAACCTCGAGCCGGCCGATCTGGTGGACGAGGCTTTCTTGCGACGCATCCCCTACAAGATCGAGATTACCGATCCGGACCTGGATGAGTTCCACTTTTTGTTCGAGCTGCATGCGGCTTCGATGGGAATCGAGTGCCGCCGGGACGACGTCGAACACTTGATTGCCAAGCATTATCGACCGCATGGCCGGGCCATGCGCCGTTGCCATCCGCGTGATCTGCTGCAGCAGGTCCGCAATTACTGTGTCTACAACGATCTGCCGATCGAAGTGCGGCCGGAGCATTTTGACCGAGTCGTCGGCAGCTACTTCGCGACCGTTTTAAAGCCGTAAAGACCATGGAGACTTTGACCCCAGCCGTCGGACCGATCCTACGAAACGAGCCGATTCCAGGCTACGTGCTCCGGGAACGTCTTGGCAGCGGAGGCTACGGAGAGGTTTGGGAAGCCGAAGCACCGGGCGGATTGCGGAAGGCTGTCAAGTTCATTTACGGCCGGCTCGACGAAGCCCGTGCGCAAGGCGAACTCAAGTCGCTCAACCGGATCAAAGAGATTGGTCATCCCTTCCTGCTGTCGATCGAACGCATCGAAGTCGTCGACGGCCGGTTGATGATTGTGACGGAGCTGGCGCAGGGCTGTCTCAAGAACCGGTACAATAAGTGCCGCCAGGCGGGGCTTGCCGGTATCCCTCGCGACGAGCTGCTCGGATATATCCGCGACGCGGCTGACGCGCTCGATTTCATCCATGATCGGCACGGGCTGCAACACCTTGACATTAAACCTGAAAACCTGCTGATCGTCGGTAACCACATCAAGGTTGCCGATTTCGGCCTGCTCAAGGATCTGGGTGAAACGCTTTCATCGGTCGGCGGCCTGACGGCGCTCTATTGCCCGCCGGAGGCGCTGAATGGCCGGCCGAGCCGGCACAGCGATCAGTACAGCCTGGCCATTGTTTACCAGGAAATGCTGACTGGACAATTTCCCTTCGGCGGCCGGACGGCCGCTCAATTAGCGGCGCAGCATCTTCACAGCCCACCGATGTTGGCTGCGTTGCCCCCGACGGATCAGCCGGTGGTCGCACGCGCGCTTTCCAAAAATCCAGACCAGCGATTTACAAACTGCCGCACGTTTGCCGATACACTGGGCGAGCTTGGCGAGCCGCGGTCAACCTCGGCTCGCCGCGCGGCGCCGGCGTTCCGCCGTTCGGTCCCACGTTCACCCTCGGCAAAGACGGAAGTCCTCAACGCACCGGGTTCGCCCGGTACGAAAGCCGCTCCGATCGTCGATGTGCGGCCGACTCCGGCCGAAATCCGCGACCTGCCGCGGATTGATCTCACGTCGACCAAGAGTTCTTTTCGGCCCACGGTTCTTATCGGACTCGGCGGAACCGGCGGGCGCATCCTTTCGCAGTTGCAACTGCGCTTGAGTACGCATTTTGGGGATCCCGATGTCATCCCCGCCCTGCAAATGCTGCTGCTCGACACGGACTCGAGAGATCTCTCGTCGACCATCTTTAAGAGGGGCGGCTTCTCGATTCCCGTTCAAAGCACCTTGGCGCTGCCCCTGCGGGCGCCGAAAGACTACCGCGCGGACTCGAAACGACACTTGGAATGGCTCAGCCGCCGTTGGCTATACAACATCCCCCGTTCGCTGCAAACCGAGGGGTTACGACCGATCGGTCGCCTGGCTTTCGTCGACCACGCTCCGAAAATCTTCGATCGACTGCAAAGAGTCCTGCAAAACGCAACGTCTGCGGAATCGATCGAACAAACTCGGCGGCTGACAAAACTCGATTTCGCGCCCGAAGCTCCCAACGTGTTTGTCGTCGCTTCGATTGCCGGCGGGACAGGAAGCGGCATCGCGCTCGATCTGGGATATGCCGTCCGCAAAGTCTTGGCCGAGCTGCAATTACCCGATCAGCGAGTCTTCGGCATCCTGACGCATGCGACGAGCCGCAAAGCAGCCTCGCGCGATCTGGCCGTCGTCAACACGCTGGCCGCCTTGCAGGAACTGCGACAGTTCGGCGCGCGCCATGGCTACTTTCCCGGCGACCCGGCGTGCGATCTGCCCGCGTTTTATGAGAACCACGCGCCATTTCACGAGACCTACTTCGTTCATTTGGGCAGCGAACTGGGCAACGGCGAATTCGAATCGGCTGTCGATCAGGTGGCCGAATACCTCTTCCAAAACACGCTCGGGCCAGCCGCGCCGTTCTTTGAAGCGTCGCGTCGCGTCGCGGAGAACCCGGCGGAAGAGAATTCGCTCGCGGCCGATCGCGTGCGGACCTTCGGCGTTGCGGTTTTCGATCCGCCGAGCGGAGAGCCGGAAGCCAAGCCGACTTCGCCCACTCCGAGTCCGGAAATGCCGCACGAGACCCAGAACAATCTTGACGATACGCAGCACTTGATGACCGGTGGGCCTTCGGTCGCGGAAAAGTGTCGTGCCGCGACGCCTCAACTCGGAGCGTGCGGAGGCGCTCGGCGTACGTTAATCGTCGCTCCTTCCAACGTCGATCGCGAACGGTTTGCCCTAGCAAATCAAGGCATTCCCGCTGAGTCGCTCACTTTCGCGGAACATTCGCGGAATGAGATTGTCATCTGCCAGGAAATCGCCGAAGTCCCGATAAACCACATCGTGACACAACTCGTCGG
>CAYWOV010000121.1:0-7204 GCA_964459965.1 uncultured Planctomycetaceae bacterium
CGGCCTTCTCGTGCTGTTCTTATTCGCTTATCCGGGTCTCTTCATCGAGGCTACGTCGGTCGCGGCTATGTCCCTGTTTTGAGTTGTCCCCAAAGGTGGTTTTGCCCAGTTGCGCCTTGCCGGATCGGCCCACGATAAAGGCTTTCGATCAGCCAGCCATGGCCGGCTCGTTTCGACCAATGACGAGGCGTTGGCGCGCGCGAAATCCGGCGATTCCGGTCGGCTCTGGATCATCGCGGAATCGCAGAGTGGCGGCCGGGGACGCAATGGCCGCGTCTGGACGTCGCCGCCCGGTAATCTCTATGCGAGTCTTCTTCTGATCAATCCGGCGTCGCCGCAAAGAGCTGCGGAGCTCGGCTTCGTGGCCGGTCAGATTGCTTGGCGATTGGCTAACGCCGGGACTGTCTCCTTTTTGTGTGACGACACGTTCAGCGAACCATTCTCCTTGATCTGTGATCTCGCCCGTGACTTTAAACGAACGATCGCCGAGCCGGCTCTCGACCAGGAAGTGACCCCGTTTGGCAAGTGGCTGGATCGAGGCCAACAGCCGGGTTTCATCGTCCCCAACCTCCTTGGGAAGAGGGCGTTCCAAATTGAACCAGGTGGGACTCTGACTCCCGTCAGCCAAGGTGCCGAGCTTCGTCACGACGGGATTTTCTTCCTCGAACGTCCCCTTAATGACGTACACGGCCGATCCCTCGTGTCGCCGCACGTCAAAGTGCGGACCCGCGATGACTGTTTCCGCGCGGAGCGCGATCTGGCCGAATCGAAAGAATCCGGAAAAGACCTCCCAAGCATTCCGCGGCGAGATGAGGAAAATCGTCACAGAGACAAGAAATCCAAGCACGACGACGAGCTTGAAGGTCATCATTCGCTCGAGCACGTTGTAGATCTTGCCCCCGAAGATCAATGGTAGAAACGCCAGCAGAAAGATCACGTAACCGAGGAGTTTGACGAGATAGGCTTCCGACATTGTGAAAGACGCAATCGACACTGTCCCGTTGCCGGGAAGATGTCCGAGCACGGCCGCCGTTAACGGAACGGCGGCGTTGGCCGCCATGAAAGGCCAAATATGGGCAATGCACAGCACGAGGTAGACGCCGGTCCAAAACTTGGGACCGGGAAGCAAACGGAAGAACCCGACAAAGATCGGCTCACCGCAATAAAGGGTGTAGCGCATGACCTCGAGATTGTAAAAGGCTTGCGTGACAATGCTAATCGTTGCCAGCCAGAGAAATGTTCCTCCAAACTGGGCCGTTACCGCGGGACCAAAGAGCCATTCGCCTGCCCCTACGGATGAACCCGCCAGCAGAATTCCTGGACCGAGCAGTGCCGTTAACTTCCGCCAAGAAAAGACGGGCGGCGATTCAAGAGTTCCAACTTCCCAAGCTGGCAATTGCCCGGCCGGAATCCGATCGCCCGGGACGATCGCATCCGCGGACTCATGACCGTCCGCGACCGCCGCCTGCGGTTTGGCAACGGGCGTCGATGGAGATTCGTCTGGAAACGAATGCGTCGTCGGCATGCGTCGTTGCCGATGCCCGGCGGTGGGCTTTTATTGAAACTTGACCACCCACCAATGGCCGCTTCTCGCCAGCGGCCACTCTTCGTCGGCGGGAGTCAGGGAGGGGGAGTTTGGTTTGCGGCTTCCGAGGTTGGCGTGGCCGTCTCTGTGCCATGAACTTCGAAATCGATGGTTTGCGATCCCGACTTCACTTCCTGAAGCAAATTAGACACCGCATTGAATTCGCGCTGGACTCGTTCGTGGCCGGCATCGTCCTTGGCTTGGATTTCGACCCGATTCTTACCGACGGCGGCTCCCGCCGTGTCCTTAACGTACAGCAGCCGGTAATGGCCGTTGTCGTCGGTCAGACCCATTGCGACAGAGGCGCCTTTTCGTTGCGAGTGTCCCTCATCATCGAGAGGAATGAAACGGATGCTGGCATTGGCCAGGGGTTTGCCGTCCATCATCACCTTGCCGGAGACAGTGCCGAGCGGCGGCAGATTACCTCGACCGACAAGGATCTGGGACGAGAGGTAGTATGCGCCCCAGACTATAAAAAAAAGGACGATCGCACCCGGGACGAAGTGGACCATGAATTCCCTGAAGGCCGCGGTGTAATCGACCTTGGATTCTTCGGTCTTGGCCGGAACATCCTGCCAATATTCGTCCTGCGACTTCTTTGGGACCTTCAAGGTCGCGCCGCACGACGAACACAGGACTTTCATCCCGATTTTTTCGTCCGAAACTTTTAGCTTGCGGCCGCAACTGCATGAGAAGCGGATCGACATCAGCGGTCCTTGCGGAGTGAATTCAAAGTGTCACTGCATATTCCAGTTGGTGACTGGCATTCCGCTGGACATGTTGCCGAGGTTGTTGAAGGTTGCGAGGTCGATGTTCTGACTGACGGGGCGGCAGCTGCCATCGCAGAGCGCGACTTGGAAAAGTCCACCGGTGTGATCGCTTCCCGGCGTGTCGAACGTGAGTTGCCGGTTCGGCGGATTCAGCGTGCTAAATAGCGTCGCGGCGCCTCCCCAGGCCCAACCGTCGTTGCTGATCGTTTGCTGCTCGGACGGATCGGTGACCGTTCCGTTGCCGTTGAGGTCGAGGCCGTTGAGTCGTTGCACTTCGCCGATCATGATCACGTTCGACGTTCCATCCGTGACGTCGCGGATGCCGACAACTCGATTCACCGAAAACACGCCCAGTGCCGTGCCGGTCGGGCTGTAAGTCTCGTTAGGTTGCAGCGTCTGTTCGTAGGCAATCTGCGGTTGAGTGAGTTCAAAGGTCCCGATGTCGACGACGCCTTGGTAAGTCGGCATGGGAATTTGATAGACGTACCACGCGATGCCCGAGCCGATGCAGCCGCCGTAGTCGTTGCCGCCGCGCGACCAAACACCGGAGACGGTTCCGTTGATACCTGTGGCACCTGGCTCAAAGAAGTCGACATGTCGGACATGTGAGTACTTCGCGGAGTTCATGTTGGAACGGCGCGTCGGACAGTAGAAAGAGGCAATGTCGGTTTGAGCAGGCTGGACTGTGATGAAGCCGCCGATCTGGTTGATCCCTTGACCCGGCTGGACGGGTAGCAGCATCGGCTCGCCGTTATTTCGCACGTTGTATTGAAAGTTCCATTGGCTATACAGTGTGCTCTGTTCGATGAACGGAAGGACTCCGACCATCCAGCTGAGTCCATGCAAACCGTATCCGGGGAGCCCCAGAATGGAACCCTCCGTTGGGTCCGTATGCTGAAAGGTGGTGTTGTTGCCGTTGCCGCCAGATCCGTTCGGGTTGGGATTTGGTCCGCCGAGAAAATTGACAGCGATCGTTCCAATGGGAAACGTCAGGTTGACGTCGTGGTAGTTGTGCAGAGCCAGACCCAGTTGCTTGAGGTTATTCAAGCATTGCGTGCGGCGCGCCGCCTCGCGGGCCTCCTGCACTGCAGGAAGCAAGAGGGCGATCAGGATTGCGATAATGGCGATGACAACCAAGAGCTCAATCAGGGTGAACGCATGGCGTTGGCGAAATCGCGACACAAGGCACCTCCTACTTCCAAATGAAGTGGCTGCTTCCGCGGAAGCGAGCAATGACTCTCGGAACTCGCTGATGATGGACCCCACAGCGTTCTGGCGCGGCGCTCTCAGCCTACCTCTTCGCCACGTTTCATTCCCAGCGCCTTAACGCGTTTGTGCGGCTTCTCTCAAAGGAGAATGGGAACAAGAACGTTGCCGCACTCCGCCGCTCTTCCTACGTATGCTATCTTGCGCGGGGCCGTGTCGTCAAAAGAAAAAATCAGATATTTGTGGTCGCGGCGACCGGCGAGACGTGCCCAAAAAGCGATTCCACACCGGTTCCGGGCGCCGTTTCAAGGGGTTGACGCCTGACGCTTCATTTGCAGCGTCCTTTCGAGCTGCTGTCGGATCTGGGCATCGTTGGGGGCGGCCTGAAGCAAATAGCGAAAACGACTGATGGCCTCGTCGTAGCGGCCCTGAGAGCGCAGAGCCATCGCAATGGTGGTGTGGCAAACCAGCATCGAAGGATCGAGTTCCAGGGCTCGCTGGCTGTAGGTGATTGCGTCCGCATACCGGCCCAGCGCCATGCACACGACGCCTAAGTTGACGTAGGAATTCAGATAGTCGGGATCGACCTCGATGGATCGCAGCAAGTGACTACGGGCTTCGTCCAGCTGCTGCTGCCCGCTCAGAATTACCGCCAGATTGCTATGGGCTTCCGCGTCCGTGTCGTCGAGAGCCAATGTGGTCTGATATTCGGCAGCCGCCTCGTTCAGTCGGCCCAGTTTCTGTAGCGCCAGGGCCAGGGCAAAATGCCTTTTCGAGCTCGGCGGAGGAAGGTGGCAGGCTTTTTCGAGAAGAGGCAAGCCTTCATCCTTGCTTCCGTTTGAGACCAGTACAAAGCCAAGCGAACTGATTAAAAACGGGTCGTTGGGGGCGAACTCCAGTGCTCGCCGATAGAGCGTGACGCTATCGCCCCAGTACCCAATTTGTGCGATCGTTGTCGCGGCAAGCAGCCCCAAGATCGTCACGGCTGCGGCCGGAAGCAACCGGGTGCGCGCAATTTGACTTGGGACGAGGCCGGGGACCAGCCATGCAACGCCAATGAATAAGCCGATCAACGGGAAGTATGTGTAGCGATCGGCCCTTTGTTGGCCGCCGATTTGGACAATTCCGATTAGGGGAACCAGCGCACCCAGAAACCATGCCCAGCCGACAAAGAGAAAAGGGAGCTTCCGAATCCAGATCACTGCCGCAGCGCTGACGAGGAGCAGCACGAGGCTCGCACCCGCGACGGCCCACGCGGGCGTCGAATCCGGATAGGGATAAAAGGCAGCAAGATCGAAGGGCGCGAATGTCTGCCGCAGATAGGCCACATAGGCGAGGACCGCGTTTTGGCAGCGGGCCGCAAACGGGAACAGCGTTAGCGTTCCGATCGCCTGCCGTTGTGCAAAGACTGCGACGACCGAGAACGCACAGGAGGCGGCAAAGAAGGGAACTTTTTCGAGAATCAGCCGGCTGATCCGCGGCCGGGATGATTGAACCGATCGGGCGTCGAAGGAAGAGCCTTCAGAGGGTGCCGCGCCAAACCGCCGCAAGGGCCAGTAGTCGAGGAGGAGCAATACAAACGGCAGCGTGACGAGCGTTTGCTTCGTCAGCAGACTGCAAAGGAACAAAAGAAATGCGGCCGTCCAATATCGCCAACGACCCCCGTTTGCATAATTGACGTACGCCAAGAGCGAGAGCATCCCAAAAAAAATGCTCAAAGCATCCTTTCGCTCGGCGACCCAAGCAACCGATTCAACATGCAGAGGATGTAGCGCAAACATCCCCGCGGCGAACGCACTTTTTCCCGGACTGCGAGTCGTTTTTTGCAAAATGATGAAGAGCAGCAACGTATTAGCAATGTGCAGCGCGACGTTCGTCAAATGAAAGCCAGCGGCTCGCTCGCCGAAAATGTCTGCATCTAGCATCAACGAGAGCCAAGTCAGCGGAATCCAGTTGGCGTCGTGGAATCCGATGAAGCTCCACCTTACGTTTTGCAGTGTGAGTCCGGTCAGAACGTGCTGGTTGCCGCTGACATAGACAGGATCGTCCAAATGGACGAACCCCAATGCCATCGCGCGCGCGTAGACCGCGAGCGTAGCTCCGGCCAGGCAAATCGCCAACACGATCGGCCGATCAAGCCATCGGACGGAAGCCCCCGGTTCGCCGAGTCTGCTTGTTGTGAGATCGTGAGCTTTGTATTCCTGGTGATCGAGCACACTCGGTTCCCCGTATCGGCGCTCATTTTCGCTGGCGAGAAGCGAGCGGCTCGCGGAGCGCGACCTTCAATGAGCCTGCAATCGATTGAGAACAAAGCGGTCGCGCCGCGTCAGCCGCCATGCTCCAACACCCATCGAACGGCGTATTGGTACAATTCGGCGGCCGACTTGAGTCCGAGCTTCGCCTTGATTTTCTCGCGGTGCGTCTCGACGGTTTTCACGCTGAGATGTAGGTGAGCCGCGATTTCGCCCGTCGTACGCCCGCGGCCGATCGCCTCAAAAACCTCCAACTCGCGATCCGACAGTGTCTCGACGGGAGACCGCTCCGGCACTTGGTGATCGCGCGTCAAGCGATGCAGCATCCGGTCGCTCATTGCCGCACTGAGGTACACGCGGCCGGACAAGACGCAGCGGATCGCTTCGATCACCTTTTCCATTGCTTCTTGCTTGCTGACATAACCCAGGGCACCGGCGTTCAGGACCCGCTCCGCGTACAACGATTCATCGAACATTGAGGAGACCAGCATCTTCGACCCGGACTCGCGGGATTTGATCCGTTTGATCAATTCCAACCCGCTGCTGCCCTTCAATGAAAGATCGACGATCACGAGATCCGGCTTCTGGGCATCGAGCACGCGGATCGCCTCGTCTGCATCGCCGGCTTCGCCGCAGACGAATAGATCGGGTTCGTCATCGATGAGCATCCGCAGACCGCTGCGAACGACCGGATGGTCGTCAACGATGAGGATGCGAGCCCGAGCCTCGACCGTTTCACGGCGTTTCACGATTCGATCTCGTCTCGGTGGTTCTTCACAAGGCAGACGACGGCGGTTCCTCCGGCGTCGGTCGAATGCACATCGAGCGCTGCGTCGATGACACCGGCTCGGTACTGCATGATTCTTAAGCCCATGCCGCCGTTTTGTCGCGCGTGTTCCGCGATTCCAATTCCATCATCCTCGACAGTAACAGCCAGCGTCCCGTTGAGCGACTCGGGACGCACCACAATCTGCCGCGCACGGGCATGTTTGACCGCGTTGTTAATTGCCTCCTGAACGATGCGGAAAAGATGCGTTGCCAGCACATTGTCGTCGACCCGAACGGGGTCTCGGTTGTCGATCCGACAAGCAATGCCGCAATGCGATTGCGTTTGGGCTACCAGCTTCTCCAACGCGACCATAAACCCTGCGGCATCCACCTCGACTGGAACCAAGCCCTGCACGGCGCTCCGCACTTCGCCTAGCGCCCGTTGGATCCCGCTGGCAATCGATTGCGCCGCTTCCGCCTGCGGGTTGTCGGTGGCGGCCAGCTTTTGCGACAGACTTTTGGCGAGATAACTTAGGCCGGTCAGTTCTTGGCCCAGGCTATCGTGCAACTCCCGGCCGATGCGTTGTTGTTCGCGGCCGGTGCTTTCCAGGACTTCGCGTTCC
>CAYWOV010000122.1:0-1500 GCA_964459965.1 uncultured Planctomycetaceae bacterium
TCCAAACGCCGCTCGCTCGAAGGACAAGGTGAAAGCGATCGCGTGCGGCAAATCGGTCAGGCCGAGGCCCAGGTCCTGCTGCAGAAAGTCGCCTCGTTCGGCGACCCGCGGTTGTATGCCATGTCGCAGGTTTCGGAGATCCTCTCCAAGAGCCGGCAACCGATTGTCCCGCGGCAGGTCTTCAGCTCGGGCGAACAGGATGGCGGCCTTGTCGGCACCCTGCTCAAGCTGATCACGGCCGAGAAGATCGGCCAACTTGACCTGGAAAGGACCCCCAAGGTCGTGGAAGAGGTCAAACCGACGTCGTGATGCGGGGAGAACGGGACAAGACCAGCGAAGAGAGGATCGCGCGCGGGGCGAAAACGGCACGAATCAGGCGACGGCCTCCGCCTCGCCAGCAAACAGCGTGTCGCCCCGTGCGCGTGCGGTCGATCGACCGATATGGTAGACCGATAGCAGCAACGTGAATCCTCGTTCCGCTGTCTTGAGGTGGCTCATGGCTCCATCCCCTTCCGTGCGCCGATTGGCCGCTTTCGCCGCGATTCTGTTTTGCTCGATTAGCCTGGTCCGTGCCGGGGAGACGGCCCTTGATCGCTATGTGGCCAAGCCAGACGCGACTTATTCCTGGAAAATCGTCCGTGAGACCAAAGAGAGGAACGCAACACGCTTTGTCGTCGAGCTGAAATCGCAGACCTGGCGCACCACGAAAGACGTAGATCGCCCCCTCTGGCAACACTGGTTGACGATCGTCAAGCCGGACAAGCCCGTCTCCATCATTCCCTATTTATTCATCACGGGTGGGTCGAATCTCGACGGTCCGCCGGCGCAACTCGACGCGATCCTCGCGCGGACCGCCCAGGCGACGCAGGGCATCATTTGCGAATTGAAGATGGTTCCGAACCAGCCGCTCGTTTTTCACAACGACGGGCGCCAACGGAAGGAAGACGACTTCATCGCCTACACATGGAATCAATTCCTACAGGGAGGCGATGACGAATGGCCCGCCCGCTTGCCGATGGTCAAAAGCGCGGTCCGCGCGATGGATTGCATCCAGGAACTGCTCGCCAGCGATCAAGGAGGAAAAGTCAAAGTCGAAAAGTTCGTGGTTGCCGGCGGTTCCAAACGCGGCTGGACGACCTGGTGCACCGCCGCCGTCGATAAACGTGTCGCGGCGATCGTGCCGTCCTCGATCGACTGCCTGAACAACGGACTTTCGATGCGGCACCATGTCGCCGTCTACGGCTTTTATACCCTGGCGGTGGGCGACTACTTCCGGCACAAAATCACGCAGCAATCGCTCAATCCGCGAATGAAACTGTTGCACGACATCGAAGATCCCTACTCGTATCGGGATCGCCTGACGATGCCGAAGTACATCGTCAATGCGTCGGGGGACCAATATTTCTGTCCCGATTCGTCGCAGTTCTATTTCGACGCTCTCCCGGGCGAAAAATACCTGAGATACGTGCCGAATGTGGCACACAATCTCAAAGGCTCTGA
>CAYWOV010000122.1:1600-7168 GCA_964459965.1 uncultured Planctomycetaceae bacterium
GCGAAAAATACCTGAGATACGTGCCGAATGTGGCACACAATCTCAAAGGCTCTGACGCACGTGAAAGCATCGCGGCCTTCTATTACACCGTGATCACCGGCGCCCAGCGGCCGAAGTATTCGTGGACCTTTGAAAAGGACGGATCGATCCGTGTGAAGGCGGACGACATGACCCCGAAAGCAGTCACACTCTGGCAAGCCAACAATCCAACGGCCCGCGACTTTCGGCTGATGACGGTTGGCAAAGCCTACAAGGCCCAACCGTTGAAGGACGAAGGGGGCGGAACCTACATCGCACACATCGAAAAGCCGGGCGCGGCTGGACGGCCTCCTTTGTGGAGCTGACGTATGACGTCGGCGCTCCCTTTCCGTTCCAGGTTTCAACGGCCGTTCGCATCACGCCCGACATTCTTCCGCACGAAGACGTGGACCCGACCAAAGCACCCGCCGAGCGCAGGCCCAACCGCACCAATCCGTTATAGGCCACCCGAGGTGAGCGATTCATGCCGACGATCCGTCCCTTCGACGACTCGGGGATCGTTCGTGGCTCGGACGGCATTGCGCGCTACCAGGGATTGCAGCCTTCACTTGTGGCAATGCTGCGATCTTCGGTCGAGCAGTCGCCGACGACCGAGGCCATCGTCGAAGCCGGCGGACCGCGGATCACGTACCGCGAGTTGTGGGATCGCTCGGCGCAGATTGCCGGCGGCTTGAGGAAACTTGGAATTGAGCGGGGTGATCGCGTCGCCATTCGCCTCGGCAACGGGCTCGAGTGGTGCCTCGCGTTTTTCGGCATCCAGCTCGCCGGAGCCATCGCAGTCCCCGTTAACACCCGGTTCAGCGAGTCGGAAGCGGAATATGTCATCACCGATTCGGGCAGCAAATTCGTCTGCCTCCCCGACGCTTCCCTCCCTCGAGGACCCAGCCTCGCCGTGGAGGACTTATCGCCGCAGGACGTGTCGGCCATCTTTTACACGAGCGGCACGACAGGCTTTCCGAAAGGGGCGATGACCACGCCCGAGGGGTTTTTGTCGAACATCGAAACGTGCCGCCGCATTTTCCCGCTCCCCTTCGACGGCACACTGCGAACACTCGTTTCGGTGCCCCTGTTTCACGTGACGGGGTGCAACAGCCAATTGCTGCCCACCTGCGCCGGCCTCGGCACAACGGTGATCATGCCGCAATTCGACGTGCAGGCATTCCTCAGGTTGATTCCGGAAGAACGGATCAATTCGCTCGTTTCGGTGCCGGCTGTCTTCTGGCTGGCCGTCCATCAGCCCAACTTTACCGAGATCGATACATCGGGCGTGCGCTGGTTGTGCTACGGGGGCGCACCCATCGCGCCCGATCTCGTCTTGCGGATCCTCGAGGCTTTTCCGACGGCCCGAGTCGGAAATGGTTTTGGACTCACGGAGACGACGTCGGTGGCGACGTTTTTGCCGCACGAGTATGCACGTCTCCGGCCGGAGACAGCAGGGTTCGCAGCACCCGTGGTCGACTTGAAGTCGGACGTCGAGGGCCACGAACCGGGAGTCGGCGAGCTCTTGATTCGCGGTCCGAATATTGTGACGGGGTACTGGAACAAGCCCGAGGCCACCGCGGAGGCGTTTGCCGGCGGCTGGTTGCATTCCGGCGATCTCGCCCGGCTCGATGAGCAAGGCTTCGTGCAGATCGTCGATCGCAAAAAGGACATGGTCAACCGCGGCGGCGAAAACGTCTATTGCGTTGAAGTCGAGAATGCCCTAGCGGCTCATCCCGCCGTCCTCGAAGTCGCCGTAATGGGGGTGCCGGACGAGATGATGGGTGAAAAAGTCGGCGCCGTAATCGTGCTCAAGCCTCAAAGACAGCCCGACGATGCACACGACCTACTCGAATTCGCCGAGGAGCGTTTAGCCGATTTTAAGGTTCCCCAGTATGTGGTAATCCGCCGCGAGGCGCTCCCGCGGAATCCGGGCGGAAAGATCTTGAAGAAGCGTCTGCGCGAAGAGGTTGATTGGGGAACTGCGGTCCGCTGATTTTCGCCGCTTCGCGCCTCGCCCGTCCTGACGAATGGCACAATCATCGCGATTCGCCGCGGCCGGCAGACTTCGATTTCACTTTCCGAGCTGATGCTTGGCAAACTGGATGGAGCGCACCGAAAGCCCGGCCTTCGACGCCGTCGTGACGGTCACCGACGACGGCAAATCGTACCTGCCGACGCGGGTCCACCGGTTCGAGACCGATTCGGTCCGTTCGAGCACGCCGTCGTCCGCTTTCCAGTATTGAACGGTGTACGACTGCGGAAGCTGTTTTCCCTCGGCGTTGCGCAGGTCGTCGAGCACGGTGATCGTCATGTTCTGCCCGCCGAGGTGGCGGTTGACGACCGTGATCCGATCGCCGAGCACGCGGTAGCTCGAAGCGAACTGTCCGCCATCGAAGATCAGCAGCCGACCGAGGGGATGCGACGTGTCGCGATCTCCATAACGCAGAACGGGCGGCCCGCCCTCTTTCGGCACCGGGAGGCGGTGGTTCACGATCGAATGCAGTTGTTCCTCGACCCACGGCTTGACGACATTCTCGTCCAATTCGAGCGACACGTCGCCGCCTGCTGCGATTGTCGCCTTTCCGGAAAACGCGCGGCCATCGACGCTACCTGAGACGTCGGCCGAAAAGCCGGGAAACTGTTCCCAAGTCGCCCTTGCGGCTAGAGCCTTCTGAAAACTCTTCACGGCCTCGGGATCCGCGTCGGTCCGAGCGAGCGGCCAGCGAAAGGCGAGCGTCGCGAATTCGCGGATCTCGGAATACGGAGTTCCCTTCCACTCGCCCGGGGTCTTTGAGACCGATTTCGTATAGATGCAATAAAAGCCGGGCGACGGCGGCTTCCAGATCACCTTGCCCGCTGAGTCGGCCTTGAGTTCCTCATTCACCAGATCATCGTCGACAGTCGTGAATTGTGCGGCGGGGACCGGCTTGCCGTCGCGAAGCAAGCTGAGCGCGACATGGTCGCCTTCAAGTGTGGCCTCGATTTCCAGCGGTGCCTCTGGACGCGACCGTAGGGCCCGCAAAGAGACGCCGTCGCCCGACAGCGCCTTGGGATAATATCGCAACAGAAAAGAAGTCTCTCGCTTGAGCACGCCGTATTCCAGAAAGCCCGTCACGCTGACGGGTCCGGCCGCCGGAAGATAGGCCCGCAAACGATCGGCCCCCTGCCGCACGGTCAGCGGTTGAAACTTCCCGAGAGCGGTTTGCAGAGTAAGCGCGGCGCTCGCCACTTTTTTAATGAAGCGCGGGTCACCGGCCTCGGCCTTTTCGCTGAAATAAACCTCGACCGTGCGTCCCGCTTCGGCTGGCTCGCCGATGCGAATAAACAAGAAGTGCGCGTGGGCCGAAACGCTCGGAGCCAGCAGCCAGACCAGCGCAAGGCCCATCAGTCTCTGTCGCAGCATTTTCTTCTCGCCTTACTGACTGCCAGTTTGGAAGTGTTTTTCCGGCACAGCTGCCGTTTGATTACGGCACCATTCGTCCCAGACGCCTCGGACAATTGTCGTCAGATCCACGGCAAACCGCGAACCATCGCACAGCGGCGAGCCTGCCATTCGCTCGCGCAAGCCCGTGCGCAGGACCGCCAGCCGCGGCAGGTCGCTCGCCAGTGACGCGGCCACCTCGACGTAATCGTGCAAGTCTCGTGCGATTGTTTCCGTCAAACCGACATTCGACAAGTGTGAGATCCCATGCCGGCTGGCGAACGTCTCGCCGGGACAAGTGACGACCGGCACGCCCATCCACAGCGCATCACAGGTCGTAATGCCGCCGCCGAAAGGAAACGGATCCAACGCGATGTCGACCTCGCGATAGGCCGCCAGGTATCCGGCGTAATCCGTCCGCGGAGCAAACTCGAGCCGCGCGAGGTCAACTCCGCGGGCCGCGAACATCTGCACGTAGCGGTTGCGGACCGATTCGTCGCTCAGTCCTTGATACTTCAGCACCAATCGAGACGGCACTCGATCCAAGACCTTCGCCCAGATTTCGACCACTTGCGGCGTGATCTTCGCCTGGTTGTTAAAGCTGCCGAAGCGCACGTGACCGTTCTGCATCGCCGGCAACGGGCCGGGATCCGGCGCGGCAATCGGCGGCTCGTAGCAAACGTAACCATGCGGCATCCGCAGCACGCGTTCCCGATAGAGGCCCTCGGATTCGGGTGGAATCGTGTAAGGGTCGGCGAGCAGATAATCGATGGCCGCCAGGCCGGTCGTCCCTTCGTAGCCAATCCATGTGATTTGAATTGGCGCCGGCTTGCGGGCGAACACCAACAACCGATTCCTCGCCGTGTGGCCGGCCAGATCGAACAGAATGTCGATGCGGTCGGCGACGATGGTCTCGGCCACATGCATGTCGCTGGAGCCGGTGATGTCTCGCCAGGTCGTCGCGGCGGCTTGAAAACGCGCGGTGATTTCGTCCTTGTTCAACCGGTCGCTGTAACACACCGTTTCCCATGCGTCCCGATCGAGCTGCTCGAATGCCCGAATCAGAAAAAAGGCAACCGGATGGCGACCGAAATCCGGCGAGAGAAATCCGACTCTCAGCCGGCGATGAGGGTCAGGATCGTTTTCATGCTTTCGCCAGACAACACGGAGCGGCTCGGCGTGCAACTGGTCATACTCGGCATGGGCCGCGGCCAGTCCGGCCAGATTGACGCCGGCCTGATACTGCAGCGTGTACAGCAGATTGCTGTGTGCCGCCGCGTAGTCCGGTTTCAGTTCAATCGCTTGCCGGAAACGGGCGACGGCGTCGTCCAGCCTGCCCTGCTCCTTAAACGCGTTGGCCAGGTTATTCTGCGCTTCGGCCAGCTCGGGCTGGACTTCTGCCGCGCGGTTAAAGCAGTCGATGGCGTCATCTAGCCTTCCGAGTTCTTGCAGGGCGACGCCGAGGTTGACGAGAGCCTCGGCGTAGTCCGGCTTCAATTGCAATGCTCGGCGGTAACTGGCAACCGATTCCTCGAGCCGTTGCTGATCTTTCAGCGCGTTGCCCAGGCTGTTGTGGGCCTCCGGGTAGTCGGGATTCGACTCGAGAGCCCGCAGGCTCGAAGTCACAGCCTCGTCAAGCTTGCCCTGCTCTCGCAAGGCGACGGCCAGGTTGTTGTGCGCCACGGAATAATTCGGCCGAAGTTCCAAAACTCGCCGCCAGCAAGCGATCGCTTCGTCGATCCTTTCCTGCTCCTTCAGCGCGTTGCCTAAGTTGTTCAGTGCGTCGGTGTAGTCCGGCTTGAGTTCGAGTGCTCGATGGTAACTGGCGACCGCCTCATCGAACTTTTTTTGGCCCCGGAGCGCATTGCCAAGGTTGTAGTGCGCCTCGGCGTAATTCGGATTCAGCTCCAATGCCCGGCGGTAGCAGGCGATCGCGTCGTCGGAACTGCCCTGCTCTTCCAGGGCCGCACCCAGATTGCTGTGCGCCTCCGCATAATCGGGCTTCAATTCGAACGCCCGCTGGTGGCAGGCGATCGCCTCGTCGAGCTTGCCCTGTTGCTGAAGCGCGTTGCCGAGATTGTTGTGTGCCTCGGGATAGGCTGGCTTAATGCGCACAGCCTGCCGCC
>CAYWOV010000123.1:0-7153 GCA_964459965.1 uncultured Planctomycetaceae bacterium
GGCTGTCCCGAAGAAAAAGACTTCTAAATCCCGTCGCAACATGCGTCGTTCCCACCATGCTCTGCCGGTGGTCGGCCTTGTCGAGTGCCCGAATTGCGGCGAACCGAAGCTCCCCCATCACGTGTGCGCGGCCTGCGGCCATTACGATGGACGCGAAGTGGTTGCCGAATCGCAGGCTGCCGCATAACATCCCACCCGTTGGGGCTACCCGAGGGAAGTGGCAGTGACTATCCGCGTGACCATATCGTTGGACGCCATGGGGGGCGACAAGGCCCCCGACGTGGTTATCCATGGCGTTCAGATCGCCCATCGGCGAATGCCGCACGTGGATTTCCTGTTGTACGGCGATAGCGCACGCCTTGAGCCGTTGCTTGACCAGATGCCCGAATTGCGCAGTGTCTGCCAGGTTCGTCACACCGAGCAGGTCGTGCGCGGCGAGGACAGGCCTTCGCAAGTTTTGCGTAACGGTCATGAACCCGCCCTTGTCCGGAGCCTTCTTGGCCTGGTCCTCCTCCTTTTGGACTTTCTCAAGCAGCTTCCATTCGTATTCGACCTGTCGTTCGACTTCGTCATCCGAAAGGGTGAATTCCTTGATATCGGGATGCGTGGCGAACCGGTCCCACTGGCCGACGACGCGATCCGGATAGGGCATGCAGATGTGGCCATCAATCAGACCGTCGAGGACCGTTTCCGGGGCATAGCCATCCACGTCGTTTTCAAGTAATTGCATGACTGCGTCGCGATCGACGCTTTCCCAGGCGCCGTTCCACGGATCGGCGCCGGGACGATCGTTTTTGGTTTGCCGCTCGAGCGTGAAGTCCCGGAACTGCACGAGCCCCGAAAGATCCTTGTCCGTCGACGGTCTACCCGTGACACGGGCCAATTCGTTGGTTTGATCGCGAAGCGGGAAGATGCCCCGCACGGCGACAAAGTGATAACCGCGACCGACCGGCTTGAGCGAGGCTTGGCGCACGGGAGCGGCCTCTGCATCGTCGCCCGACTCGCGACGCTTCTTCTTATCGGGGTTTCGACCCATCCGTCCCATCATTCCGCCGCCCATCCGACCACCCATAGCACCGCCGCCGGCCGCCGCGGCCCCACCCTCCTTGGGCTTCAGGTCCGCGGGAAGTGAATCATCGGTGTCGTCCTTTTCCTTCTCCTTTTCCTTTTCCTTTTTATCCTTTTTCGACTCTTTCTCGCGCCGCCGATCGCGCCGGCCTTTGCCCTTGGGCTCCTTTTCCTTCGACGTCTTGCGGATGAAACCCTCGTCCAACGGCGGCGTGCCGGGCTTCAAAGAAATGTCGGCCACTCCCGAGTCGGCGATCAAGTGTTGCACCGGCAGCCATCGCGGCCGGGAGATCAAAGTCTTGTCGGGATGCAAAGGCGGATTGAACGGCGAGATCGAAAACCCCGACGCGCTGATCGGAGTGAGCAACAATGCAACCTTGTCGGCCAACTCGTTACCTTGGCCCAGCCCCGCCTTCTTCTTCTCCAATTTTTCCTGCCACGGGTTCGCTTCCATGTCCTTGGAGGCTTGTTCGGCCTTGTCCTTCAATTCGGTCGGCGATTTATCGGTCGCTTTCCAGTTCGACCCGTACAAAACGCCAGCGATCATCAAGGCGACGAAGGCAATGACAACCTTTTCGCCGTGATCGATACCCAATTGCTTGTAGTCCAGGTTCTTGAGACTGGAAACAGCCAGTTTCATATACAACTCTCATCTAATTAGACGGACTCAATCGAAGATCGTGTGTTCGGGCTCGCGAGGTGATACTACTTTCCAACAGGCGACGCGGTGCTGCCTGCGGGATTTGTCTTCGTTCCGCTTGCGGGAGGCGCGGCCACCGAGCCGGACTTGGTGGCTTGCGTCGTCGTGGTCCGAGAACCTTTGCTCGCAGCCGCGGACTTCGACTGTCCTGAGGTCGACTTTGCGGAAGCCGCACTCGAAGGCCTGGCTCTTGCGTCCTTCGTCCCAGCGGCGGCGCGGGCGCCCCCAGCGACCGGCTGACTCGATCCCGAAGTTGTGCTCGGAGCAGGCTTGCCAGTGGCCGCCGCCTCGCTGTAGATCGTCAAAGTTCCGTCGATGGTAACATCTGCCAGATAATGCATGTTGAACGCCATGCCAAGACCCTGCGCAATTCTCTGTTGCTGCTGTTGCTGATCTTTGGTGAGTTCGACGCCCTCCTGGTTTCCTGCCTCCGTGGCGGCTGAGATCATTTGGCTAAAGCTCTTGCCCGCGCTGCCACCGTAAACGCTATGCTCGACGTGTCGAATCTCGACTGGAAACGGCGATTGCGAAAGGGACGACAGCAGTGAGGGAATCTCGCGCTCATCCATTACCAACTTCAAGACGAAGCCCCTTTTCTTCCATTTCGTACTCTCCTCGACCCAGCGCTTTGCTTCCCCAGACGTCCCATCGCTCTTCTTGCCGCGCGCGTCTCCCGAGGTACTGTTTTTACTTCCGTCGTCGCCGAAATCGTCATCTGGGTCGAATTTTTTGGGCGGCTTGTAGCTCGACTCGCTTGAACCCGAGCCGGAGCCCATTGAACCCATGCGCGTTCTCCCTCCTGAAGGCGCACTGGAAGTACTGGAAGTAGGTGAACCCGCCTTCGGCGTCCTGCGGGTTGCCAGATCGCTCTGATCACCGCCGCGCAGGATGGCCTGATTGATGCTTTTGATCCGCGCATTGCCGATTTCGGTCGTCCCCTCGTTGACCCGTGCAATCGCCTGCATCAGTGCGCGAAGAAACCAAATATCCTCCTGCACGTCCCACATTTGATCGGACGTAAATCCGAGGCTCTGCCGCCATTGATGGTCGACTTCATTGTGCTTGGTGATCGGTTGAGTGTCGCTGTCCGCCTCCGTCAGCGGCAGCAGGACAAGACCCTCGCCCGTGTTGGCCCTGAATGGCTTCACCAGGTCGACGACGTTCTTCCAATCGTCGGCATAGCTTCCCACAAAAAAGGTCCTGACAGCGAGGAAGTCGTCGGTTGCGCCTCCATCGTGGCGGTACGTGACCTTGCACTTTACCAGCGCGTCTTGAACGTACGGCGGAAAAATCATAACGCTCTTTTGATGATCGAAAAGACGTGCCTGCGACTCGCTGACGGAAGCAGTCAATTCGCGGCCGATCCCCTTGGCGCCGTCGATCCATTTTTCATTGGGAGACCCTTTGGCGATGTCCAGCTTTTTTTCGACCGACGCCAACTTCTTCTCGCGCTCGTCTGTTTCCCTCGCGAGAATGTCGGTTGCCGCCCACCACCCGATGGGCGGAAGGAGGATCGCCAGGCCGGCTAGAATCCAAAACTTGTGCGCCAACGCAAGTTTCAATTGGTCCATAGATGGTTTCGCTTTCCAATTTCACTTGGCGGCAGGCGCCGCCGGCTCTTAGCCCGCATGTTTCGCAAGCAATCGTTGACGACCGAAGGCGAGACGTCCACCACTGCCGCTTGAACGGCTCATCCCAAAATTTGAAAATCGGCTCACTATTTCGACGTTGTTGTCGAAGCTCCAGTTTTTGCAGCTGGGGATGTCCCACCGTTTCCGGCCGCAGCGACCCCTGTGTCGGCGGTGGCAGTGGGCGGCGACGGCGGCTTTTCAGGCGTCCATACAAATTCGATCACGAAGTCGGTCCGATTCACGTACTCTTTTTTCGGTTTGGCCTTTTCACCGCTCAATTCGCCCTGCTGGAGTTCCAATGCATCCAGCGCGCCCCCCATATTGCCCGCTTCCCGCTTGCCACGTTTATCTCGACCACGGGAAAATCCGCTGGAGCCTTTTCGTCCTCCCCCTCCGCCCCGACTTTCGTTGGCAAATTGGGGAATGATTGTTTCGCCAAGAGGATCCCTAAACTCCTGCACGGCCGGCGGGCAGTAGGCAATCGTGGCGTACGAGATTCCGATTCCCCCCACTTTGACGTCATCCGTTTTATCGTGTGAGGGAACCGACCACTGCTGCAGTTTCTTTAAGAGCTGTTCGCGAAGGTAGCCTTCACCGTACAAGGTGAGATTGTGCTGGGGATCCCCGCCAGCACTAAACCCCTTGCCCAACGTTCCGTCGTGATAATGCATGCCATTCAAAGTTACGATATAGCCCGGACCGCTCGGGGGCGTCTTGCGTTCCGCCTCGGAAATCAAGTCTTTTGCATGAGCTGAAAGTCCTTTGTACCAGTCGCCCAAATCGGCTTGCCTGCGCGGCAGCATGGCGGAAATCAGCACTCGGTTCTGCAGGCGGATGTCTTGTTTCTCTTTCTCGTCGCGCGGCAGACATTCTGTAACCGCCTTGTAGAGTTCGAGCCATTCAGATCGCCGTTCAAGCGCCCCGACGAGCGTGGCCCCTTCTCTTCGCACACCACCGTTCTTGGTGTCCTCGTCCTTATATCGTTTTCTAAGGTCGATGGCTTTCTTGGAAACGTCGTCGATCGCCTTTTCGGACTCGCCGAAGCGCTTCTCGCTAACCGAGTTATAGACGTGTGCGAAGCCGAACGCGGAGGTCGCCAGCGCCGCCATCAGACTCGCCGCCGCCACAACGGCCCACGGCTTCTTGCGGGCGATTGTGCGGGCCGTCGAAATCTCACGAGGTAGCAACGATGTGCGGATCCGCGTTTGACGCAGGGCCTGCAGCGCGGACCCGTAGCAGACCGGAAAACTCAGGATGTTTTCCTCGAACAGGGCCGCGTCTTTGAACCCGTCGGCCGAGATCGCGCTAAACGTCTCAACCCGCTCGACCTCATACTGCAAGTTTTGCTGCAAGAATTTCTGCAGACCTGCGAGCTTGAAACCATTGCCCAGCCCGACCACTTTGCTGATCTTGGCGTCGCGGTTGACGCTGGAGAAATAGCCGATCGAACGCTGAATCTCGGATACATAGTCGTTGAAGACCGGGCGGAGCGCCTGAAACACGGCGCGGGGATCAGGCGACTTCGTGGCGTTGCACTTGAGGTGCTCGGCCTTGGCGAAGGTGAGCTTCATCTCCTTCGTCAGCGCTCGCGTGAAGTGGTTGCCGCCGATCGGTACATTGCGGATCCAAATCTTCTGGCCGTTGGAAACCAAGAGCGTCGTATTATCGGCCCCCATATCGAGCAGGATGGTGTACGAATCCATCGCCACCACCTCGTCGCCGAGGCGGATCCCCAACTGATCGAAGCTCAAAAAGTTGTACAACGCCAAGGGAGCAATCTGGATCAGCTCGACCTCGATGTCGGCATTTGTGAAGGGCTTGAGCTGGTTCATCACCTGGTCGCGCTTCATCGCGAACAGGCCGACTTCCGCTTCCAGCAAAAACCCGCTCTCCTCAGTCCCCTTGCCTAACGTCTGGTAGTCCCACACCACGTCTTCGAGCGCGAACGGGATCTGCTGGCGCGCCTCGTATTTGACGATCTCACTGACCTTGCTCGACTCGACCGGCGGCAGCTGAATGAATCGGGCGAGTGCCGACTGTCCCGGCACGCTGATCGCCACGAGATCGTTGGCGATCACGTTTTGTTTCAGAAATTTGTCGAGAGCCTGCGAAATCAGCTCTTCGGGAATGGCGTCGGGCTGGCTCAGAATCTTGGGATGAGCGATATAGTCGAAGGCCGTCGCTTGGACGTGATCCGTGGCGTCGTTGATCTCAAGTCGAATCGCCTTGAGTCCCGCTTGCCCAATATCGATCCCCCAAGCACCCGGTTTACCTGCCATATTCAGACCTTTTTAAGCGGCCGGACAGAAACAGATTTGCTTCCTAACCTAAAGCTACATGGGACTTTGAGAAGAGTCAAATTGATCGCCCGAGAACCGGCGACTGCTCCGCGAATGCTGAGACTGCATTATATCGTTCGGCAATGCTCCAAAACAAAACCGAGCGAAACGACTCCCCAACTCGGAATTTCGGACCACCGACGTTTCGTTTCTCCTTGCTGATATTCGACGCACCCAATTGGCCAAAGAGTTCCCTTGAATCTTTAAATTTCCTGAACGCACCGTGGCGCGAAGTGACTCTCGCGGAGTTGCCATCGGATTTTGCAGCCACGGAATTCCTCAAGCGGAGCCTCCGGTTGTGGGTGGTTAGGCCGCGCCAGCATGCCGGACATATGCCTAATGTCGACTGCTCAATTCCAGGGGCGGGTCTTCGACCGCGTATTTGACGCTCTCTTTGCGCCCGCCAAGCTTCCCGCCGAGTTTTCCTCCTGATATTATATGAACCGTTATTGATGCGTTGGCGCTCAGCACGGGGACGGAGCTATGGGCCCGGATTTAGCAATTGCACGTCGGCCGCCGGCTTTGGCGACGGGTGTCTTGCGCAGGTCCTTTCTGCACGCCGGTGCTGTCGCCTCGCTCGGGCTAAGCCTTCCCAGCCGGCTCCTGCGTGCCGAATCGGCCGGGACCGCTTTCAAAAGCGCCCCGTCGGCCGACGGTCACCGGCCATCGATTCGATCCTGCATTCTGATTTACTTTTACGGCGGCCCGAGCCACATCGACACCTGGGACATGAAGCCGTCCGCTCCGCGCGAGGTTCGTGGCGAATTCGCCCCAATTTCGACTTCGGTGCCGGGTATTCAGGTCTGTGAGCATCTTCCCCGCATGGCCCGGATGGCTCACAAGTGGTCGGTCGTGCGCAGCATTCATCATCCAATGACAAATCACAATGCCGCCGCCGTGGAGGCCATGTGCGGGCGTACGCCGCTAAAGGGCGACCTCGAATTGTTGGATGACGATGCCTTGAGCTTCCCGGCGTACGGCGCCGTCCTCAGCTACTTGATGCCCGATTCGCCGCTCGGGCTGCCGCACGTCGCCCTGCCGCATGTCATGTACAACGTCGTCCAACTCCCCGGTCAGACGGCGGGCTTTCTCGGCGCGGCCTATGAGCGATTCCAAATCACGACCGATCCCAATGCACCGCAGTTTGACGTTTCGACATTGAAGCTAACGGCCGACGTCTCCTCCAGCCGCCTCAAGACGCGAAATCAGCTGCTCTCCGTCATCGATCGTCAGCCTGGCAGTCCTCCCGAAACGCCGCAACGCCGCTCGATCGAGGAGCATTACGGCAAGGCGTTCGCCCTGTTGCGTTCAGAGGCCGTTCGCCACAGTCTCGACATTGCCAAGGAACCGAGCCCACTGCGGGACCGCTACGGCCGCAACACGCTTGGGCAAAGCATGCTGCTCGCACGACGCCC
>CAYWOV010000124.1:0-7136 GCA_964459965.1 uncultured Planctomycetaceae bacterium
ATCACAACACGTACTGCAGTTACGCCGACACGATCATGCCGGGGTTTTTCTTCGCGGTCGGCTTTTCGATGCGGCTGAGTTTCGGCCGGCGGGAAATGCAACAGGGCCTCGGCCGGGCTTATTTTCACATGGTGAAGCGCCTGCTGGGGCTGGTGCTTGTGGCGATGTTCATCTCGTACCAGGCCAGCCCGAACTTGCATGGCAAGCACTTTGACTGGCACAACATCAAGGAACTCGGCGTTTGGGGCGCCATTCAAGACCCTCTGAAGAACACCTGGTTCCAAACGCTGACTCACATTGCGGTGACCTCGCTCTGGATCTTGCCGGTGTTGCGTCTGGGCCCGCTGTGGCGAATCCTTTACATGATCATTTCGGCGGCGATTCACGTCGCCTTGTCCGGCGCCTTTTACTTCGATTGGGTGAACGGATTCCTCAACGGAGCGGCGGCGCCTCCTTCCGGAATCGATGGGGGCAATCTCGGATTCCTGACGTGGACGATTCCCACAATCATTGGCACTCTGGCCTGCGATGCCGTTCTGGCCCCGCGCGGCCGCGGAGCCTTGCTCGTCCGCCTGTTTGGATGGGGTGCGATCTTGATGGCAGTCGGATGGCTCGCGTCGTGTGCAACACGAATTTACGACATTCCGGCCGATCAGATGGCCGTCAACATCTCCGGCAAATTGGCGAAGGATCCCGTCGTTCCGTCGCATGAGCAGATCGAGCGTTGGGAATCGAACATGAAGGAGCGTCGCTGGTCTGCCGTTCTGGCAGAGCCGCCCTTGGTCCCTCCGCCGCACAGCCAAGAAGTGGATTCGGCGAAGACCAACGTGGAGGGCCTGAGCAAGACTGTCGACAAGAGCAGCGATTATCGCAAGTGGAATTACTGGATGATGAGCCAGCGCGCAGGGACGATTTCGTATCTCACATTTGCTGCCGGTTTCTCCCTGGCCGTTTACGGTGTGTTCTATGTGCTGGCCGACATGCTGGGAGTGAAAGTCGGCGTCTTTCGCACGTTCGGGACCAATGCTCTCGCGGGCTATGTGCTGCACGACTTCGTCGGTGACGCAATTAAGAAATTCGTGCCCGAGGACGTGCCGGCGTCCGTGATGTGGATTTCGTGCGGCGTTTTCTTTTTCTTCACCTGGCTTTTCCTCCGCAGTCTCGAAAAGAGGAATATCTACCTCAAGTTGTGACAAAGGCGAGGCGACCTATTTCCAGCGCGCCACACACCCTCCATTCCGCTCGTTCCGGTTGTAGTGATTTCGGCGACTGGAACGGCCGTTCCGCCACCTCGGTATCACGGCCTGCCGCTCAAGCGGAGTGCGGGATTTTCCGATCGTTCGGGGGGTAAGGCAGGCGGCTGTCGTCCCCCGGATGTGCGGTCGATACCCTGTGCATGCTCGATTTTGTCGCTCAGGATCTGGCCCGCAGTGAAGACTGGCGACGGGTGCTTGAGGCCTACAATGTGCCTCTACAGCCGCAGAAGCAGCCGGAATCGCCCGAGGAACAATGGCTTCCCCGCGTGGCAAGACTTGAAAGCGTCGAATCAACCCAGCTGAGTCGGTTGCACGGTACGCTAATTGCCTTGGGTTTCCTCAAATTCGAGATTACCGGCAAAACTGGCCTACAATACCAACTCACTCCGGCGGGGCGCCAGACGCTCGAAAACGGCTTGTTGGCGAGCGCCGAAATTGATTAGGGTCGGGCGGTAAGCGTGATACTGTCTGCCTTCACTTCTTGACCCAATTCGGATCCCAACCGGCGACGACCGCATCCGGCGCCAGCACGAAGACTTCCACCCGCCGATTCTTGCGGCGAGAAACTTCGTCCTTGTTCTCGGCCACGGGCTGAAACATGCTGTAGCCCGCGGCGCCGAGGCGATTCTCTTTAAGACCGTTATGGGCCAGCTCGAGTACAACCGCGTCGGCGCGATCGGTCGAGAGATTCCAATTCGTCGGATGATGGGTGCGCGTGTAATCCTTGCTGATCGGCTTGTCGTCGGTGTGGCCGACGATGAGGATGTTTAGTCGTTGGGCGTCGTCGCCGTTCATGATCGCTGCAAACTCACGCAAGAGCTTCCGGCCGTCATCCCGCAGTTCCGAGCTTCCCGAGGAAAAGAGAATGTCGTTATTGAACCTGCTGACTCCCGTATGCGGGTCAAACTCAAACTGCGGATACTTCTGCTGAAGCTGCTTGAATCGCTCAGTCGCCTCGGAAGACAGCGGACTTGGCTGACTCCGCTGACGATCCAAAAGGGCGATGTATCGCTGCTGGATTTGCGTGCGTTCCGCGTTTAAATTATCCAGACGCTGATTGGCAGCGGCCAACGCTTGTTGCATCTGCTGCGACGACATCATGGCCCGCGAATTCGCCGCAGACAGCATTTGATTTTGCTGATAGAGCTGTCCAGCCTGCATCTGACAGCAGCGCATTTGATCATAGAGGCAACAACAGCAGCCGGGCAGGACCAGAACGGCCGCGACGAGCGCTCCAAATTTCAGAATCCAAGCTGGAGCGCGCATGAATTGGCTCCTTGTGGCGGTCTCCCGCCGCAACGAATAGACGATGTCACCGAGCTGCACCGATGGCGCAACACGGAATTGGAATGGCGAATTTGATTTGAAGTTGATGAACTTCGAGGGAAGTCGAGTTGCTTGCGAAGTGAACCGAGAGAAAGGCTCGATGCTCTTGCCGAGTCGGACCTGGAAAGGTCTCAAGGGATCGGCAGGAGCGATGGTGGGCGGGTTATACCCAACCTGCTCTGTTGTGCCAATACGAGTTCCGCAGCGTGCGGCCGCCATGCCGGTGACCACCTGCGCCGCACCCTAGAATCCGCGGTCTTCCTGGATAACGTATCGGCCATCGCGTCCGGCCGCCTTTGCCCGGTACAGGGCACGGTCGGCCTGTGCCAGTAGGGCCGCGAGAGATAGGGCCCCCAATCCATGCTCCGATTTTTCGCTCAAGTGAGAAATCGCGATTCCCACACTGGCCGAAACGTGGATCTCGGCGTCGTCGAGAGCGATTGGACCGCTGGCCGCCGCGATAAAGCGCTCGGCCAAACCGGCCGCCTCGCGGGAGTCAACAAGGCCGTCCGCAACAATGACGAACTCGTCGCCACCATAGCGGACGACAATGTCTCCCGCTCGCACGCATTTGCTCAACCGCTCGGCAATGATCTTGAGGACAGCGTCGCCGGCCAAGTGCCCCCGATGATCATTCACCTTTTTGAAGTGATTCAGATCAACCAGGAAAAGGGCGAGCCGTCCGATGTTCGATGCCGATCGGGAAGTTGCCCCGTGGATCCGGCTCTCCAACACGGCACGATTGGGCAATCCGGTCAATGGGTCCAGATGCGTCGGAAAGGCCCAAAGATGTTCGAGACATTTTCGTTCGGTTGCATCGCGTCCGACGAGAACAACCAGGTTTCGCCGATCTCGCCGGAACTGCCGAAGAGTTGCTTCGATTGGAAATTCGGAACCGTCTCGACGAAACATCGCGATCACGTCGCCGACAGTGGTTGCCGGTTCGACCTGGGACTGGCGAATGGCTAACGCCAGTTTTTCGCGAGCGTCGGGAGCAACCACTTCGGCCAGCTCCATCGTCAGCAGCTCTCGTCTGGAATATCCCAGGGCCGCGCACGCCGCCTGATTAACGTCGACAAATCGCAAAACATCGGGGCGGAAGAAGAGAACAATGTCGGACGTGAGATTCAGAGCAGCCCGAACCATTTGGGGCGACGGGACTGAAGCGCCGTCGGGCCTTCGCGTGGTCGTCTTCGATCGAGTTGAACAGGACTCGGCCACCCCTTCGGTCGCCTTTTCGTTCGTCGCGTGGAAACGGATGCGCAGCCGCCGGGATTGACCCGGCGGCCGCTGCAAAATCTTCTTGGCGACTCGGCCTTAGCTTTTTATTTCGGTAAGCTGAGGACGAGTGCGATATTCGTGCTGGATCCAGCGGAACGTCTTTTCCATTCCGTCGCGAAGCCGGATGCCCGGTTCCCAACCAAGGTACTTTTGAATCCGTGTGTTGTCGCTATTGCGGCCATTGACCCCCTTCGGAGCATCGAGGAGGTATTTGCGCTCGAGCTTGATGCCGGCGATGCCCTCGACGATATCAACAAGCCCGTTGATGGTCACCAACTCGCTCGATCCGAGGTTGATCGGCTCTTCGATGTCACTGTGCAAGATGCGGTTAATCCCCATGATGCAGTCGTCAATGTACATGAAGCTCCGCGTCTGATTGCCGTCTCCCCAAATTTCGATCTCGTGCTGACCGGTTTCGATCGCGTGAATGACCTTGCGGCAGACGGCAGCCGGCGCCTTTTCACGGCCCCCGTCCCATGTGCCGAATGGGCCATAGACGTTGTGGAAACGGGCAACTCGGGTGTACAGTCCGAAGTCCTCGCGGAAATGCCGGCACATCCGCTCGGAGAAGAGTTTTTCCCAGCCGTAGCCGTCCTCGGGCATCGCGGGATACGCGTCCTCTTCTTTCAGCGGGATCACGTCGGCGCTGCGCTGCTTATCGGCGTTGTAGACGCAGGCCGAGCTGGCGTAAAAGAACCGTTCGACTTCGGATTCGCGGGCCGCCATCAGGAGGTGCGTGTTGATCAACACCGACAGCATGCACAGCGCTTTGTTGTTTTCGATAAAGCCCATTCCGCCCATGTCGGCAGCCAGATTGTAGACAGTTGCGGCCCCTTCGCAGGCCGCGCGGCAGGCATCCAGGTCTTTCAAGTCGGCGACGACGTTGTCGGCATCGTCAAAGATTTGGTACCACTCGTGCCGCGGCTTGACGTCGACGGACCGGATTCGCCAGTAACCCTGGCGCCGCAACTCCGCGGTCAGGTGGCCTCCGATAAACCCGCCACCTCCGGCCACGACAATCAAATCATCTTTCATATTTTGCTCTCTTCTCAGTTGTCGTTTGTCGAGGGAATCCCTCGAAGCCACATGCTTCCCCATTGGAACAAAAACTTTTGAACGAACAGCGTATTGGTCACGAGGTAGCGGCGCCACAGGCGGCGCGGCTCTTGGACGAGACGGTAGACCCATTCGAGCCCGCGGCGCTGCATCCAGGCCGGCGCGGGTTTCTTGACGCCGGCGTGAAAATCGAATGCGGCTCCGACGCAAACTTGTACGCCGAGAATGCTGTCGCGATGGTCCGCGGCAAAGTGGTCTTGTTTCGGGCATCCCAAGCCGATGAAAACGACCCCGGCACCGCTCTCGTTGATCCGACGAACCATCGCCGCATCCTCTTCGGGCGACAGCTTGCGGAACGGCGGCGACTCGGCTCCCGCGATGACCAGGCGGTCAAAGCACCGAGTTAGGTTGGCGCAGAGTGCACTGATGGTCTCGGGTGAGCTGCCGTAAAGGTAGATTGATATTTCTTCGGACGCGGCCCGTTCGCACAGCCGCAACATCAGCTCCGGTCCGCACACACGGTCCGGTAAGCCGGCGCCGTACAAGTGGTTGAGAGCCCAGCGCACCGGTTGACCATCGGGGGCAACGACGTCGAACTCGTTTACCTTGCGGAGCAGATCGCGGTCCATGGCGGACGTGACGATTGCGTGGACGGCATGGAACGAAACCACGGCCGGCTGTTCGTTGCGTACCGCGGCGACGATCGAGTCACAAACCTCGTCATAAGTCGTTGCGCTCACGCGGACGCCAAAGAGATCACATCTCCGCGGCCAATGATTGGAGAGACTTTCCTGGGGGGCGGCGATTGGTTTCGCCGGCAATTGGAGCTGGTTGAGCACGTTGGCAGACTCGTCGAAAGTGTGAGGGCCCTTCCTCCACCGGGGGAGGCTCAACGGAGTTTCTGACTCCGATTGCGAGGCTCAATCTTCACACTGAATACGAGCGAGTGATACAGGCGTTGTGGCGAGGCTTAGGTGGGGATGGGGTGAGGACTGTTGCCGGCGATTTTCTCGCCGGGATCCGATTTCGCCGGCTATGACGGTAATTCAAACTCGCCCGTTCGCAGCCATTTGGGTCGCAGGAGGGTCCAAATGTCGGCGGCCAGTTTGTCGGTTATATAGCGGTAAGGCAGCCACCCGTAACCGTCCATGCCCCAGGCGACTCCCCACGAGTTGCGGACCAAAAGGGCGCCTTTTTCCGATCGAATTCGGGGCTCGTCATCGTAGCCGACGACCACGACCGCCTGTCCGGTCCGAATCGAATCGAACTGTGTCGGGAATGGGATTTCCGGCTCGTTCGTCAACGAGCTGGGCACTCCAAATCCGAGAACGGACACGAATCCTGCGGCGAGATATGATTTGAGCGTTTCCAGCGCTTCGAGGCCCGACTGCCTCACCCCATCGAGTCGGACGTAACGGAGGCTGCGAAACTCGGATTCAAATCCATAAACGAACGGATCTGGAACCAGACCAATCGCCGCCGGCTCATAGGGCCAATGCCGTTCCGGCGGCAGTCCGAATTTGACTGCCGCTTTTAGCGTTGTTCGCAAACTCCCGGCTGCAAGGCCGCCGTTCCCACCCGCGAGACGCCGCGCGTTGCCATGGAGAAATAACCGCGAGGGCGTAATCACCTCACCGCTCGAACGGCGCTGGAAGTATTGAACGAGCCCGATCACTGCGTGGGCGGAGCTGGTGGCAAGCTCTAACTGGTCTTGGACAGGCAGAAAATAATCGCGCCAGTCGATTTTGGTGGGACGAGTTTGCTTGTCTTTGCCGGCCTGCAAAGGTGCGAGCAGGCGGCGAGCGACCGAATGTTGCGGCGTGAAATCCCGATGGTCAGGAAGATCGCGGTACCACCCGTAATCCAACAGATCGGCCACAATCATTAATCACACTCGGGGCGGACTGGCTTCGCTGACACGGGTCCACGACTTGCCACCTTACGATCGGCAAATCTGAGTCAATCGGCTTGAATCGGATCAATCGCGGCAGTTGGGAAACGGAGGACACCTGCTGCGCACTTCACGAGAATCGGAAGACGGAATCCAGGACCGGCTTGCGGCCTGTCCCGGAACTGACAGGGGCCAGTGTAGGTCCCGGATTCTCTGAGCGATACAGGCGGTCGGGTGGTAGACCGGTGGCGGTCTGTCACTGCTTGAGCTTGGCAAAGATTGCAGAACTTTCACGTTTCATGCAGTCTCTCTTTGATCATGGGGCG
>CAYWOV010000125.1:0-7122 GCA_964459965.1 uncultured Planctomycetaceae bacterium
TGACCGGGTGATCGCCATCTCGCGGGACTCGTTCGCTGGCGCGGATCCCGGGTGGACGCAGTGCTCGTACAGAATGTCGTGGAGCGGCCGCTGGCGCGCCCGTTGGTTTCTCTCCCGTTTTCTCAGGACGCGAATTCAAGCCGAAAGGAGCTCCCCTGTGCCGGTTGCGGCGGCATTCCCGTGAACGCCGTTCCTGCCAGACATCCATTTGTGGAAACGTCAGGGCCGCTCGACCCGTGGCCATGTCGATGAGGTCGGCCACGACGGCCGAAGCTGTGGGCATATGCCCGGCCCCGGCTCCTGAATACCACGTCGTGCCGACGGCGTCTCCTTCCAGGGCAATCATGTTGAACGCGCCGCCACACTGTGCTAACGGACTATCGTGACGCACGAGCGTTGGCTGCACGTGCATTTCCAACTGTCCGTCGACGAGCTTCGCGACGGCCAGCAACTTGACCGTGTAGCCCAGCTCGTCCGCGTACTTGAGATCCGCCAATTCCAGTGAGTCGATTCCCTGCCGCGTGAACGTGCCCAATCCGACCTTGGTGCCGAAGGCTAGTCGGGCGAGAATCGCCAGCTTTTGGGCCGCGTCGCTGCCGTCAACGTCCAGCGTCGGGTCCGTCTCGGCGTATCCGAGCCGCTGTGCTTCAGCGAGTACTTTGATGTAAGGCCGCTCGCGGGCAAACATCTCCGTCAGAATGAAGTTGCTCGTACCGTTCAGAATGGCTTCAATCCGCGTGATTTGATTCGCCGTGAGCGATTGATTGATGCATGCGATGATGGGAATGCCGCCCGCGACGGCGGCTTCGAACGCGACGGTCCGTCCAAGCGTTCGGGCCCGCTCGAACAGCATGTCTCCATGCTCGCACAACAGGGCCTTATTCGCCGTGACGACATCCTTGCCAGCCTCGAGCAGAGCCAGAAAAATCTCCCGCGTCGGCTTGAGGCCTCCGATCAGTTCAATTGCGACATCGATCTGGCGGTCCTGAATCACAGCCTGGTGGTCGTCCGTGAGAAGTCCCTTCGGCAGGTCGATCGTCCGCAATTTGGCGAGGTCTCGCACGACAATTTTTTTCAGTTCGATCGGACGACCCGCGCGACGCGAAATCCGGTCGGCTTGGGTGAGCAGAAGCTTCGCCACTCCCGTTCCGACGTTTCCTAATCCAAACAGGGCGACGCGCAATGGTGTCATCGGTTTCCGTTCAAATTTGACGTCAGTCGGCAATTTTTCGTTAACCGGGCTCGCGCAAATGCGGTAACTACACTAGCTCGCAGAGGACCGCGCCATTCTGCCGAACGCGGGTGACCGCGGTCAATCGGCGCCGAATGAGGACGATCTCGGAAACTCTGACCCTAGAAGCTCTTACACTTGAACACCAGCCAGGGATGACGCATTCTATGTAAGTCAGGTGATGCGATGCGGCCGACGAAGATTCCCGGGACGGAAAACAAAGTCATGACGACACCGTCGATGAACGGACCCGTGCGAATCGGGGCCGTCAATTATTTGAATTCCAAGCCGCTCATTGAGGGGCTGCCGGAGTTGCTCCCCGACGCGGAGCTTTCGCTCGATTATCCGAGCCGGCTCGCGGACGACCTTGCAGCCGGTCAGCTGGACGTCGCATTGGTTCCTTCGATTGAAGTGCTGCGACACGCGGACTACGAAATTGTCTCGGACGCCTGCGTGGCCACGCGCGGACCGGTAATGAGTGTTAAACTGTATAGCCGAGTTCCGTTTGGCGAAGTTCAGTCACTGGCCCTCGACGCGGGTTCCCGAACGAGCGTCGCACTCACGCGGATTATGCTGGCCGAGCGGTTCGGCGTCACGCCTCGCTTGGAACCGCTCCCATTTGAACGGTCGCTAAGTTCGACCAAGACAGACGCGGTCCTGCTGATTGGGGATCGCGCGATGCACGTGCCGGACGAGCACTTTGTTGCAACCTGGGACCTTGGTGAGGAGTGGCTGCGTTGGACGGGCTTGCCATTTGTGTTTGCTGTTTGGGCAGCCAAGGGACACACAGAATTGGGAATGGTTGAAGATGCGTTGGGCCGGGCACGCGACTTGGGAATTGATCGAGCAGCCGAGATCGCCCGACGCGAGGCTCCTCGCCTGGAAATCTCCGAGTCAACTGCATATCACTACCTGACAAAGAATCTCCATTTTCGCCTCGGGCCGGCGGAACGGAGCGGATTAAAGCTGTTTTCCGAATTGTCGGCCCGGCTCAGACTGGCCCCGGAAGGAGCGGATCTTGTTTTCCGCGATTGCGCCACTGCTTGAAAAGGCCGTCGATGGCGGCCGGCTGACGCCGGAAGAGGGGCTGCGCCTCATCGAATCGCATGACCTGGTGGCGTTGGGCCGCGCGGCGGACGCCGTCACGCGACGGCTGCACCCCGAGCCATTTCGCACGTATAACATCGACCGCAACATCAACTACACCAACGAATGTGCGGCGGTCTGCGACTTCTGTGCCTTCTACCGTCCTCCAGGGCACGAAGAAGTCTATGTGCTGCCGCGGGACGTGCTCTATAAAAAAATCGAAGAAACCGAGGCGCTCGGGGGCGACCAGATCCTGATGCAGGGCGGCCTCCACGCCAAACTGCCGCTCGAGTGGTACGAAGAGCTACTGTCGGACATCAAGACGCGGTTTCCCCGCGTGAATGTCCATGGCTTTAGTCCGCCGGAAATCCACCATTTCACGAAGGTCAGCAAGCAGCCGCTCCGCGTCGTCTTAGAACGATTGAAAAAAGCGGGACTCGGCAGCCTGCCCGGGGGCGGTGCCGAGATCCTCGTCGACCGTGTGCGCAAGGAAATCACTCGGGGCAAGGTGCTGACGGACGACTGGCTCAACGTGAACCGCGTCTGGCACGAGATGGGGGGGCGATCGTCCGCCACGATGATGTTCGGACATGTCGAGACACTGGCGGAACGCATCGAACATCTAGAGCGGCTTCGGCAACTTCAAGACGAAACCGGCGGTTTCACAGCTTTCATCTGCTGGACGTTTCAGCCCGATCACACCGCTCTTTTGCACATTCCTCCGGCGGGAGCGTTCGAGTATCTCAAGACGCAAGCAGTCGCCCGGCTTTACCTCGACAACATCCCAAATATTCAGTCCTCGTGGGTGACGCAGGGCGAAAAAATCGGGCAGATGGCCCTGTTCTTCGGGGCCAACGACATGGGGAGCCTGATGATCGAGGAAAACGTTGTCGCGCAGGCTGGAACTGTCTACCATCTGTCGCTGGAGACGATCCGCCGCTCGATCGAAGAGGCCGGTTATATTCCCCGGCAGCGAAACGTCTTCTATCAATACATCGACGGCGAATGATCCACGTCGACAACCTGATCAAGCAATTCAGCGACCTGCGGCGCGGAAGCGTGACCGCATTGGAAGGCGTCAGTTTCGACGTCATGCCGGGAGAGATCTTCGGCCTCTTAGGACCCAACGGCGCGGGTAAGACAACGTGTCTGCGGATCTTAAGCACGGTTCTCAAGCCCACGGGCGGCTCCGCGATTGTCGCCGGGTACGACGTGCTCACCCATCCGTCCGAGGTGCGGGCGCGAATCGGCTTCATGTCCGGCAACACGGGAATTTACGATCGCATGACGGCCTGGGAACTGGTCGAATATTTCGGCCGATTGTACGGGCTTGAGGAGTCGGTGCTCAAGAAACGAATGAACGAGATCTTTACGACCTTGCAGATGGACGAATTCCGCGACGTGCTCGGCTCGAAAATGTCGACGGGCATGAAGCAGAAGGTTTCGATCGCCCGGACAATCATTCACAATCCGCCCGTCCTGATTTTCGACGAGCCCACGACGGGACTGGACGTGCTTGTCGCTCGGGCCGTGCTCAACGCAATTGCCGCGCTCCGCAATGAGGGTAAATGCATCATCTTTTCGACGCATATCATGCGCGAGGTCGAAAAACTCTGCGACCGCACGGCAATCATCCATAAGGGACGCATTCTGGCTGCCGGTAAACCGGCCGAGCTGCAAGCACAATTCGGGCAGACCGACTTCGAGGAAGTATTTTTTGGCCTGATCTCGAGCGCCGAAGAGGGACTGCCGGCGGAATTATGAATTGGCAAAGAGTCCGTCTCATCTTTCACCGCGAAGTCCGCGACCAGATTCGCGACCGGCGAACACTCTTCATGGTGGTCGTGCTGCCTCTGCTGCTCTATCCCGGTCTGGCGATCGGCATGGTTCAGGTCTCGCTTTTGTTTCGCGAACAGCCGCGAACCGTCGTCATTCTTGGGACGTCGAACCTGCCACCCGAGCCTTCGCTCTTAAATCCGGAAGACAGCCGGCAGTTTGCGACCGATTGGTTCACGATCCCCTCGGATGCGGAAAAGCTGCAGGTCGTTTCCGACACGGGATCACCGCCGAAGGACGATCCCGGCGCAGCGAAACGAGACGCGGAATTATTGGCCGACGCCCGCGAGTTGGGTCCGCTGGCGGAACAATTCGACCAGTTACAACAGGCGCTGCGAAATACGGAGGATCCCGAAGAATCCGCTCGGCTGGCCGAGCAGGTCCACTCCGCCAGAGACGAGCTGGCCGGGCGGTTCAGCAACACCAAGATTCAAGTGCTCATCATCGTACCCGATGGACTCAAGCAGCGGATCGACCAAACGAATCGGACGCTGGCGACCAAAGGCATATCGGAGAAGGCAGGGGTCGGCTCGAAGACGGCGCTGGGCTTTCTTGTCATCGAGAATAGCGCAGATGAGAAGTCGGTCTTCGCCTACCAGCGCGTCAAACAGGTTCTCGGCGCCTGGGAGAAGCGCATTTTGCAGGATCGTTTGAGCCAGGCCAGGCTTCCCTCGACTTTGGCGACTCCGATCAATCCAGTCACGATCGACCTGGCCGCAATCAAGCAGATTTCGGCGAGCCTTTGGAGCAAGATGTTTCCGACCTTGCTCATCATCATGGCGGTCACGGGCGCTTTTTACCCTGCCGTCGACGTCGCCGCGGGAGAGAAAGAGCGCGGCACGATGGAAACGTTGTTGATTTGCCCAGCACAGCGGAGCGAAATCGTCGTTGGAAAATTTCTCACGGTCCTGGTCTTCAGCGTCTCCAACGTGTTGCTGAACCTCGCCAGCATGGGCCTGACCGGCAAGTATGTCATGGCGGCGGCACGAACCGAGGCAATCTCGAAAATGGGGGCCGGCACGATCTCGTTCCCCGGACTTCGGGAGATCATGTGGCTCGCCATTCTGCTGATTCCCATGGCGGCGTTGTTCAGTGCCATCAGTCTGGCGCTGGCGACTTTTGCCCGCAGCACACGGGAGGGGCAGTACTACCTGACTCCCTTGCTGTTTGTGACTCTCGGTCTGACCCTGTTTTGCCTGTCCCCGACGGTCGAGATTGAACCGCTTTACAGTATCTTGCCGGTTGTCGGCCCCGCCTTGCTCCTAAAAGACGTGCTGGCGACGCCCGGCAGCACCGCACCGCTCATCTACGGTCTGCCCGTCCTGGCGACAAGTCTTGCCTATTGCTTCGCCGGACTTTGGTGGGCGATCAGCATGTTCAACCGCGAAGACGTCCTCTTCCGGGAGTCGGAGCGGTTCGACCTTCGACTTTGGTTTCGCCATTTGGTCCGCGATAAGAAACCCACTCCCAGCACGGCCGAAGCCGTATTGTGTTTCGTCGTGATCATGCTGCTGCAGTTTGGCGCGCTGCCGTTTCTTCGGAGCGGTCTTGTCACGGCCGATGGACAAATCAACGGAACAGCGATGTTTCGGGTGCTCGTGATCCAGCAGCTGGTTTGTGTCGGTTGCCCGGCGGTTTTCATGGCCATCGTGCTGACGACGAGCCTCGTGCGGACGCTTCGCCTGCGCGCGCCGGCTTGGAGATATGTTCTGATGGCCTGCGTTCTGCCGTTGGCCTTACACCCCTTGTCGATCGGTCTCGAGTCGTGGCTTCAGGAATGGTTCTTTCCGCCGCCGCCCGATCAAATCATTCAGGTCGCGAAGGCGATGGCAAATCCCGCGATTCCCTTATGGTTGGTGTTCTTGGGGTTAGCGGTCGCTCCAGGAATCTGCGAAGAGCTGGCATTTCGAGGCTTTATCCTCAGCGGTTTTATGCGCGCCGCCCGGCCGGGAGTTGCAATCGTGCTCTCCAGCATTGCCTTCGGCGTCGCACATATGGTTCCGCAACAGGTCTTTAACGCCATGCTTCTCGGTTTGGTGCTCGGCCTGTTGGCCCTCCGCAGCGGCAGCCTGGTGCCCGGGATTCTGTTCCATCTGACGTATAACTCGCTTGAAATCGTGCGCTCGCGGGTCGCGTCCCTGCCGTTGAAAGGCCCCGTTGTTGACTGGTTTTTCGCGCTCAGCACGACAAAAGACAACGAGCACATTCTCGAATACAAATGGCCCACGCTGGCCATGGCAGTCATTATCGCCGCTGTGGTGATCGGGCTCCTGATCGGCGGAGCACCCAATGCCGATCGCGATTCGTTCGACGAGGATGAACCGGCCCACCCGAAACGGGAAGAGCCGGCGATTTCCTCCCCGCAGCCGCCGGTTGCGACGCGTTAAAACCGGATCGCCAGATGATCCTCGGCATCCACCACGTTCAAATCACCGTCCCAAAAGGGCAGGAAAGCGCGGCTGGCGAGTTCTACTGCGGACTCTTGAAGCTTACGGAGATTGAGAAACCGGACGCTCTAAAATCACGTGGCGGCTTTTGGCTGGCTGCTGGCGATCGCCACGTTCATGTGGGGACGGAAGATTCGGTCAATCGTCATTCCACGAAGGCGCACATCGCCTACGCGGTGGACGACATCGACGCGTGGCGCATCAAGCTCTCGAAAGCGGGCATCCGTGTGGAAGAAGGTGTGCCGATTCCTGGCTATTCCCGATTCGAGTTCCGGGATCCGTTTGGAAATCGGGTGGAAATGATCCAGGCAATCTCATAGATTACCGGCGGCAGAGTGGTTCAAATCGGAGGAGCGGCCGATGGGTCTGTTCGACGGGAAAAAGGGTTTGGTCTTTGGAATCGCCAACGATCATTCAATCGCCTGGGCCATCACGCAAAAGCTGCACGCGGAAGGCGCCGAGATGGGGTTTACCCATCTTCCCGACAAAGACCCTGAGCGGCCGCGGATGGAGCGTCGCCTG
>CAYWOV010000126.1:0-7107 GCA_964459965.1 uncultured Planctomycetaceae bacterium
TCGGTCGTCGTTCAACTGGCCGTCAGCCGGACGGGAACACCCCGTTCGGCGAGGTAACGCTTTGTTTCGTGGATCGTGTAGCTTCCGTAGTGAAAGATGCTGGCCGCGAGCGCCGCGCTCGCTTTGCCCGTTGTAAGAGCGGCGTGTAAATGCTCGGGCCGGCCTGCTCCTCCGCTGGCAACGACCGGGATGTTGACGGCATCGGCAACTGCGCGCGTGATCTCGATGTCGTAACCGTCCTTCGTGCCGTCAGCATCCATCGAGGTCAGAACAATCTCGCCCGCTCCGAGATGCTCGACTTCGGCCGCCCAAGTCACGGCCTCGAGACCCGTGGGAATGCGGCCGCCGTTGATGTGAACGTCCCACACCTCGCGACCCTCTTTGCGGATCCGCTTCGGATCGATGTTGACCACAATGCACTGGCTTCCAAACCGAAGGGCCGCCTCCCGAACGAAGTTCGGATTCTTGACCGCGGCCGAGTTGATCGACACTTTGTCGCAGCCCGCCTTGAGCAGAATGCGAATATCGTCCAGGTTGCGGATGCCGCCCCCGACTGTCAGCGGCATAAAAATTACCTCCGAGGTGCGCTGGACCACGTCGAGCATGATGGCTCGCTCTTCGTGGCTGGCCGTGATATCGAGAAAAACCAGTTCGTCTGCTCCCTCCGACTCGTACCGAGCGGCCACTTCCACCGGGTCGCCCGCATCCCGCAGGTTGAGAAAATTCATCCCTTTGACCACGCGGCCGGCATGGACGTCCAGGCAAGGAATGATCCGTTTCGCAAGCATGGCCGGACCAATGGCGGCAGAAGTGAACCGTTTGGGCGCGTGCAGAATTATCTCGTGTAACCCGTGCTCGGGACGGCCATGCCGACGATTTACGTCGGTACGTCTTTTCCCAGAGCACGCCCACCGGGCGCGGCGAGCCAGGCAGTGAACCAGCGAATTGTAATAGTTACCTAGAACCTCTCCAGGGGCAATTTCAATGTAAACGGCGCTCGCATGCCAGTCAACGACTGTGTTTCGGGGCTCGCTCGGCGCCTCGCGTCATAAAGAACACGGCGACGATAGCCGCGATGAACAGAATCGCCAGGACCCAAACGATGGTCGAACGGACGGAGTGACCCACCCCGGCTCCCTGAATTGTTCGCGTCACCTCGGCGGCCCTGCGACGAACGATCTCACTTTCGTCATTGTTCTGCATGCGGATCAATTCGGGGAGCGCTTGACGGGCGGTGGCTCCGGCAGACGCCAGACCATCAATGGCGCTGGAGCGCACCGGCGCCCGGTTATCGGAAAGTGCAGAAACCAGAGCATCGGCGGCCGACGGCGAAGTTCGGGCAAGCTCGCCCAAGGCCTTCGCGGCGCCGTCACGCAGCGCCGACTGGTCGCTGACAAGCGCTGCCGCCCAAAGTTTCTCTGCCCGGCTCTGGCCGAAAGAGAAGCCGAGCGAGCGAATATTCCAAGCCAGCGAAAGGCATAATAGGGCGCCGAGCACCGGAGCCAGCCACTTTTTGACAGCGGGCCGCTCCATGAACGTACCGAGTTTGGCACCGGATCGCTTCCCGTCGGGAAGAGGAGTTGCCGGCCGCGACGCGACCGGAATACCCCGCGGCACGGCTGGACTCGCGACGGTTGAAGCGATGAGAGCTCTCGATGGAACGACCTCCAGGTCGGGCGTCACTTCGTTTAACCGCTGAATGACAAGCTGGGCGCTCTCCGGCCGATCGGTCGGATCCTTTTGCAACAGGTCGCGGACAATCAACTCCAGTGCGGGAGGACAGTTGGACGCGAACTCGTGGATCCGCGGCGGCACATCGTCCAAGTGTTTGTGCATCACTTCCGCCGGCGCATCGCCGACGAACGGCGTCCGTCCCGTCAGCATCTCGAAGATGACGCATCCGAGCGCGTACAAATCGGTCTGCGGCGAGACGGGCGGCCGGCCGCGAATCTGTTCCGGCGCCATGTAGGGAAAAGTACCCATCGTCTTGCCGGCCGCCGTAATCCTGGTTGCCGCTTCGACCGTGGCCAGGCCAAAATCGCTTAACTTGAGCTTGCCGCCGGGCGTGAGCAAAAAATTGCCCGGCTTCACGTCTCGATGGACAACTCCGCGCTCGTGGGCAAACGCGAGACCCGCCGCCATCTGCAGTGCGAACTGGATCGTCGCCTCCCACGAAAGCTTGCCCCGTTCTTCGAGCAGTTTGTCGAGGGTACCGCCTTCGACCAGCTCCATCGCGTAAAAATGCTGGTTGCCTTCACACTTACCGCCGAAGCAGCGGACGATATGCGGATGCCGCAACGTCTTCAAAATCTCCAACTCGCGTTCGAAGCGAGAAAGGATCATCTCGTTGCCGATATCGGGCGGGAGCAGTTTGACGGCAACGTGCCGGTTGTCGACGACGTAGCGGGCCCGGTAGACGACGCCCATGCCCCCTTCGCCGAGCTTATCCAAGAGCTCAAACGGCCAGATCCAGCGCTTCTCCACGGCAGAGACCTCTGATAGCGAAAGAATGGGTCAGAGCGTCCTGCTCGCAAGCGGTGCGAAGCGCCCAACCAACGCCTTGGCGCTGATCAGGCCGTCGACCGCTGCAGAAACGATGCCACCGGCAAATCCGGCTCCTTCACCCACGGGGAAGAGGCCGGCAATCCCCGGACTTTGCCTGCTTTGCGGCTCCCGGTCCAGTCGTACAGGCGAACTGCCCCGCATTTCGGGGCCAACCAAGACGGCATCCCGCAAGAAACTTCCGTGCCATTTGCGGTCCATGATTGGAAGTCCCGCCCGAATCGCCTGGGCAATTGCGGGTGGAATGATCATCTCGAGACGGCTCGTTCGAACGCCGCGCCGATACGACGAGGGCAGACGGCATTTCGGATTGGAATTCCGGCCCGCCACAAAATCGTCCGCCCGCTGGATTGGGCAAGAATAGTCGCCACCCGCGATTTGAAACGCAGCCGACTCGAATCGGCGTTGAATCTCCATGCCTGCAAGCGGGTGTGGGCTGCCGAATTCCTCGGTCGACAGAGTGGCTACGATGCCGCTATTGGCAAACGGCGTGTCATGCCGGGAATTACTCATCCCATTCGTGCAAAACATGCCCGGTTCGGAGACGCTTGGGATCACTGTTCCGCCGGCGCACATGCAAAACGTGAAAACGTCGCGGTGGGCTCTCGCAATCAGCGTATAATCGGCGGCTCCCAGCAGGTTTACGTACTCCGGCCGTCCGTATTTTTGATCGTTGACATGCTCTTGCGGATGCTCGATCCGCAGGCCCAATTGAAACGCTTTGGCCGACACAGGAACTCCCGCCTCGAACAACATTTGGTAGGTATCGCGAGCGCTGTGGCCGATCGCCAGGATCACAGCCCGTGTCGCGATATTGCCGCTCGACGTGCGGACTCCGCGGATTCGCCCGCCTTCGATCTCCAAACCCTCGAATCGGCAGCCAAAGCGGTACTCGCCTCCCAGCGATTCAATGTGCCTCCGAAAGTTGCGACAGATAAGCGGCAGGCGGTTGCTCCCCAGATGGGGCCGGTATTCATACACGATTGACTGGCGTCCTCCGCACTCGATGAAGCGCTGGAGCACCCAGTCCACGTCGGGCCCGGTCATGCGACAGGTGAGTTTGCCATCGCTGAAGCAGCCCGCCCCGCCTTCTCCGAACAAATAGTTGTTCTCCTCGTCCAGATCACCGCCGCCATCAAAAGCGCGGACAGCAGGAACGCGCTCTTTGACCGGCCGTCCGCGTTCGAGAATGAGCGGGGCGTACCCGCGAAGGGCCAGATAGTAGCCCGCGAGCAGCCCGGCCGGCCCCGATCCAACCACGATCGGCCGTTCGACAAGCGGTTCCTCGCCCGCCAATGGTTCTTCAAAACGAGAGGGGGCGAACCATTGGATGTCTGCGGCGGGGGCATCGTTGCCGGCAAACCGCCGATTCTCCTCGGGCAAATGGACGACCGCCGAATACACAAAACGCAGGCCGGTTCGCGACCGGGCATCCAGGCTTTTCCGCAGGATTCTCCACTGCGTCATTTCGTTCGATTTGACTCCCAACCGGCGCGCGACGGCATCCGCCAGAGAGGACTCGGGCTCCTCAACCGGCAATCGGATGTTCGAGACTTTTAGCGGCATAGCACGGCAGCATGTTGGGCAGGTTATCGACAGCCTATTTTACCAGTGAAGAACGCTGCGGCCATACGTCGGGCCGCCTACCGACACTATCGCTCGCGAAAATTCGTTTGCGCGTCAAATTGGCGACGGGAGTGATCTGCGGTTCCAGGTCTCAACTCTCGGTTCCGTTCTGTTCGTCGTCGATTCCAAGCATTCGCATCCGGCGGCAGAGGCGAGGTCGCGAGACCCCCAGAAGGATCGCCGCTCCAGCCTTGTTGTGGTCGCACTCCTTGAGAGCTTGCTCGATATGCGCCTTTTCTGCTTCCGCCAAAAAGGATTCCAATTGAACGATTTGTGGTCGGATGGGAGGTCCGACAGATTGGGCGTCGAGCCCGGTACGAAACCGAAACGGCAGATCTTTCGCCCGGATTAACGGCTCGTTGCAGGCGGCGCGGGCCTCGCGGAGGACCGCGAGCAGCTCGTCCACGTTGCCCGGCCAGTTGTATGCCGCAAATCTGTCCCAGACGTCCTCTCCGAAACCATTGAATTGGCGAGACTCTCCCCGGTTCAGCTCTTCGAGCAAGTGCTGTGCGATCAGCCGCAGGTCTTCCATCCGGCGACGTAGCGGAGGAATGGCAATGCAGAGGTGTGTGATCAGGTGATAAAAGTCGGGACGCATTCGTTCGTCAGCCTCGAAAGTCGAGGGCTGGGCGGTTGTTGACGCGATGAGTCGTAATCTCGCCCGCTCCGTGGACTGCGCGCGAATTCCTTCGACGACCGTTTTTTGCACATCGCGGGGCAGAGATTCGACATGTGTCAGAAAAATTGTGCCCGGCCGCAGCGCCGTGGGCGAGTCGAAGAATTCCTCGTCCTGGGAAGGTCCTAAGAGCCGGCCGACCGCCTGTTCGAGTTCCAATGTCGAAAGTGCCTTGCAATCCAGGGGGACGAACGCTCGAGCGTGCCAATCACTTTCGTAATGGATCGCGCGGGCGAGGTGCTCTTTACCCACCCCTTTTTCGCCCCAAATCAAGACGGCCGCTTGGGTGCTCCTGGCAATCGCCAATTGCCCTGCCACGCGCAGCATGCCTTCGCTTTGACAGACAAGCGACTGCGTTCCAAAACGCCTCGAAAGTGAGACGCGGAGCGAGGCCAATTCCGCATGGAGCTCATGCGCGGGATGGATTTCGGGCGGCCGCGTCGTCGAATTGACGGATGTTGCTACTCCCAAGATCCCGGCAAGAATTCCGTCCTCATCGAGGAGCGGAAGGAAGCCCAGACATCTCTGTTCGGGATCTGCAGTCCGACAGGGGATTAATGCCCGAACATTGACAATTTGTCCAGCAAATGCCTCCGCAGGAGGACAGAGGCATGCCGCAAGCGATTCGAGGCTGTTGTTCCGCGGGTCAGCCACGTATTCGCACAACTGTCCAACGACTTCGTCTGCCGGCCAGCCGGTCAATTTCTCGAACGCCAAATTGAAAAAGGCGATCCGCCGATCGGGAGAAACCCAAAACACAGGCGTCGATGTCTGCCCAATGATTTTCTCGGGACGGACTTTTCTCCTCGACTGACTTTTCATTCTTCCATTATTACGAGGCCGTTGGAGATGAAGTCCAGTGCTCGTTTGGCGCCTTATTGAATTCCAGGCTAAGGCACGGAAACCGAAAGCATATCCGGAGCCGGACTCGGCGAAGTGCCATTGGGAGGAGCGGTTGCGTTGACCGGTTGACCGTTCGGCATCGAGTTGACCGAAGGAACGGTCTTCGGCGCACTCGTCGGAACGTTCGAAGAACCGGTCGACGAAGTCGCGGCGGCAGGCGGTGTGATGCTGGCGGCCGACGAAGCCGGATTGGGTGCAGCCGCCGCATTGCTCAGTGGCATCGTTGGTGTGGCCGGCGCGGCGTTGACAGTTTGGGTCGCGCCGACGGCCGGCGTTGTCGCGGGCGTCGAAGTTGCTAATGGCACGGCCGGACCGGGCGCCGGCGGATTGACGGTCGGAACCGTCGCAGCGGTCGGCGGCGCGGCTGCGAGAGTCGCTGCGGGCGTTGTTGTCGGGGCGGTCGAGGGTGTAGCGGTCGCAGCAGTGGGCGCGGAGGCGGCAGTCGTCTGCGCGGCGGCGGCCGGCGCGGGCGTCGTTGCCTTAGCCGGTTGTGTTGCGGCGACTGCAGGCGTCTTGAGGTCCGGCGGATTCTCGGCGAGCGATTTCGTCGGATCGGCGAAGCGCCGCTCGACGAAGTACTCCGATTTCGCTGATTCACCAGCGTCCGAACCGAAGAACGACGAATCCGTTTGTTCTTTCGCCCCGTAAATGTTGCCCTTATGAAATGGGCCCGCGCCAAAAAACCAACGATCGGCGGCCACCGACCGCGACTCGCTGATCCCGGACTGCCAAATCGGCTCCCGTGTGCGGCGGTTGTAAGCGAAGAGAGCGATTTTGGCGGCGGCCATTTGATCGTCTTTTTTCGCCAATGAGAGCTCGGGCATGCTCGGAAGAATGGCGGCCGCCGGCGACGACGTAGGAGTCACCGAGGCTGCAAGGCTCATGTAATTATTGGGAGGCATTCCGTAGACGATTTCGTGACCGTCGGCCCCCAAGGCGCCTATCCGCATCTCGACGACGAAGTCGGCCTCGTCGACTTTTTCCTGTAGCAGGCATCCGTCACACGTCATCTTTTGACGGATTGAGCTAACGATGTACTCTGAAGTCACGAAGCCGACTCCGGGCACAGTCTTGTTGACGAATTGCGTGTCGAGAAAGACCTTCTTGCCTGTGAATACCCGAAAATCGATCTGCGCAATCGTTCGATCGACTGCATCGCCGGCGATCAGTTGATCGGTCGCCTTCTGCGACACGACTCGCCCGCAGCCCACAAGGCACAGCGAAATGACGACCGCTAGGCTCCAACATTTCGATACCGTTATGACATCGCGACCGCCCAAGGCATCATCGAAACGGAAACATGCGCCGTTCTGCGTCATTGTGGCTTTCACCTCAACGGA
>CAYWOV010000127.1:0-7104 GCA_964459965.1 uncultured Planctomycetaceae bacterium
GAGCGGCACTCACGATGGCCTGCAGCCGCTGTTCTTAGCGCCGTCCTCCTCATATCGGCGGGTGCCCTGATGTGGTCCGGCACGAGCCTGTCGAGCAGCACGCTTTGGCTCCGCTCGACGATTTCCACACTTCTGACGCAAGCGTCTCGTCGCCCTGTGGAGATCACTCGTGCGGGGACGGATCAGCCTTTCGAGACCAGCGGCAAGACCGCACCGGGACCGAGGCCGCTTCCGAAACCAAATGCCGACGGCGTCATCGAACTCGACGCGGGACAATACGAGGCTAAACCACTCGCCATCGTCGGTGATCTATCAATCCGCGGCGTGTCCCGCTCCTCGTCCTTGATCATCGTGCGAGATCAATCGTTCAAGATCGTCTGCCGCAAATTCAAAATGACGAATGTGGTCGTTCAGGGGCAAACTCGCGCGACGTCAGCCCACGACGCTTGCGAGCCATTACTGGCGATTCGATCGCAGGAAGTTTCCCTTGAGCGATGCACGTTTGCGACGGAGGAATCTGAAGATACAAGATCGCAAGCCGCAAAACGGCAGGAGAAAGCCTCAAACCACCGGTCCGCCGTCGTTTGGAATGGCGTTCAGGCACGCGACCCTGATGCCGGGCGGATTCGCCTTTCGAACACACTCTTTCTCAATGCGGGTCCGGCAATCGTTTGTGCCTCGACTCCCAGCAGACTGGAAGCCGACAACTGTTTGAAAATCGGCGGTGCTCTATTCGATCTTCGGGAATGGTCCGCCATTCGCGACGTGGCGATTTCCGCGCGGCATCTCACGCTGCGGCGCGCCGAGGCTTTGTGCCAAGTGAGAATCGCGAAGGCGACGGGCCGCGGTGCCCAGCTTCGAGCGGCGCTTGATGAGTGTGTCTTCGATCTAACGGGTTCGCGGTCCGCGCTCCTGCTGCTGACCAGTGAACAGACGCTCGCGCGAATCGAATTGCCATTTGTCGTTACGGGAAGCGGCTCGGTCATTCGACCGAATGTTCCAATCGTCGCCCAGGATCGTCGCGGAACGACCAAGCGCACCGCGGCCGATCTGTCCAACGCGTTGGTCGAAGGGCTGACAGCCGGAGAATTCGGATTTCTGGGCGATGCCGACTCGTCGGCCCGTCATTCGACGATTGACAGACGGTCGCTGCAAATCCCGCGACGCTCTGAAGAGTCGCCCGGAATCGTCGCCAAGCGCTTCGCAGACGCTCCGCTGTTGGCGCCGACCGACATCGAACAAGGCCACCGATCTCGGTCGCTCGCAAATTGAACTCGGCGGAAGTACATATTTTCAGTGCGGCCTCCGACATCTGCTTCCATTCGGCGAGCCGAACTCTATTTCCGATCGAGTCCCGGCAGCGTCTCGGCTGTCTTGACCCCGTTGGTTGGCTCCGGACTGAGCTTGACCAGCGATTCGGGGATCTCGATGCCGGCGACGTCGCGTAGAACCTGCAGCATCGGGGGAAGCGTCCGCGACATCCCGTGCAGGAAATTCGCGGTTGACGTCTGGCCGTTTTGCCCGCCGTTTTCCCACACGACCACCTTGTCGAACTTGATGTTGGAAATCGCTTTGGCCGACGTCTCGGCCAACTTATCGAGATGCTCAACCATCAGCATTTGAAATGCCTGATTGGCGCCGCCGCAGGCTTCGATCATAGCACGGAAACCTTCGCCTTTTTTGGCGAGAATTTGGTACTGGCCGCGTGCCTCGGCATCCAGCCGGGCGAAAATCGCGGCAGCCTCACCCTCGGCTTCTAAGCGCCGCTTTGCCGCCTCGGCCTCGGCTTCGACGATAATCCTCGCCTTTTCAGCCTTGGCCGGAGCTTCGACGGCGGCCCGGCGCTCGGCTTCAACTTTCTCGGCCCCGGCTAACGCGGCCTTCGCCATCGCCCGGTTTTGAGCCTCTTGGACAGCGGCCTCGGCCTCCCGCCGGCGCGTCTCGCCGAGTTGGAAGGCCTCGGCTTTTTTCACCTGCAGGCGTGCCTCGGCGTCGGCAACCTTTGCCTGAGATTCGGTTTCACCGGTAAACGCAAGTGCGTTGGCATTCGCGACGGAAATTCGTTTTTCGCGATCCGCCTCAGCCACTTCCATATCCTGCGCGAGAGCAGCCCGCTTTTCGCCGACCTGCTGCTCCTTGTTGAGGTCGGCGACTCGCACGGCCTGTTCGCGGGCCGCGCTCCGCGTGCCGATCTCACGAATCTTGCGTGCTTCCGCAACCTGCACCGTCTTGTCGCGGTCGGCCTCTGCTACGCGCACTTCGCCGAGCTTCTCCTGGTCGGCCACGTCGCCGCGAGCCTGTTGGATTGCTTCCGACGCAGCCTTTCGACCGATCGCCTCGATATAGCCGGAGCCGTCGGTGATATCGGTGATATTGACGTTAATCAGAATCAGGCCGATCTTCTGCAGCTCTGGTTCGACGGAGTTCTGGATGTTGTGCAGGAATTTCTCGCGATCGCGATTGATGTCCTCGATGCGCATCGAGGCGATCACTTGCCGCATCTGTCCAAAAATAATGTCCTCGGCCTGCTTCTTGACGTGCGCGATGTCCAAGCCCAAGAGGCGGATCGCCGCGTTCTGCATGATGGCCGGCTCGATGCCAATTGCCACCGTGAACACGCTGGGAACGTTGACGCGAATATTTTCGATCGACAGGGCGTCGCGAAGGGGTACTTCAATCTGGATCGGTTCCAGGCTGAGGTAGGCGTAATCTTGAATCACGGGCAGCACGAACCGCCCGCCGCCGTGAATGCACATCGCGGATTGGCCGCTGGTCACCTTTCCGAAGATCACTAGCACCCGGTTGCTGGGACACCGTTTGTAGCGATTGGCCGCGAAAATCACGATTCCGAAAACGGTCACCACGGCCACAACCGCGCTGAGCACGAGAAACACCGAGCCCTCGTCGGCGGACGCGGCGGCAAGCATGGCAAAATTAGACATGGGTGTGTCCTGCAAGTGTTTGTTCGGATGCGGGGACCGCGGGTGCCACTTCGATGATTTGGGGACTCGACACGCCCAGCACTACAACCGGCGTTCCTGTGGGGATTTCGGCACCGGAAGTTACGGCGGAAAATTCCATAATGCGGTTCTGGATCTTCATAGTGACTTTTCCCGCGCCGGCTTTCTTTGCCGGGATCGTGAGATAGGTCGCGCCGGTCAGCCCCACCGTTCGCTCGATGCGCACGGTCCCGTCTGAACGCAGGTCGTAGAGGCGGCGGAGAAGCCAGGCGACGACGTACATCATGCCGCCGCCTGCCGCCAGCGCGATGACAAACGTGGCCGCCGGTCGAGGCGGAACGAACTCCCGATTCAGTCCCATCCCGACCAGTCCGAAGATGGCCAACGCGGAAACGACCGCGCGAAAGCTAAGCAATCCGACAAACCAATGTCCGCCGCGGTCGAAATGGTCGGTGTGAACATCACCGTGCAGGCCGTCGAGGCCCGCGTGAAAGTCGACATCGTGCCCGACATCCAGGTCGTGTCCGCCGAACCCCAACAAGCTCAGCAGAAGCTGCCCGAGCAAAAGGGCGGCGCCGATGGCAGCGCAATAGGCGTAAAACGTCTCCATTGCACGGCTCCCTGATCAACCGACATGGAAAGTAACAGACAGGCGGTTGATGCAACCTCTATAATCCCGTGCGAGCGCGCTTGATGTCAAATACTTCTTTTCTCTGAGACGACAACGCGGCTGACGTCAGAATGGATCAAGAATCGCGTGGCAAATTAGCCAAGAATGGTGTGAATGAGTTCCCGCATGCCGGCCGCCATCCCCTTTGCCCGGAAAATCAGTTACGGTACTTCGAAGGACGACAACCTCGCAATGTGGCTTGACCAAAAGACTTCGTCGATCCTGGTGGCGGCTCTAGCCGTAGTCGTGCTCGGAAGTTGCGTTCAATCAACCGGTCCGTCGGCCAGTGAAGACGCGCCCCATTCGAAGGACGTGGTGCCTGCCCAATCGGCACCCGCCGTCGAGATTTTGAGCTGGGACCAGGCACAGAAACGGCGCGACCGATTCCGCGGAAAAGTTGTCGTGCTCGACGTCTGGTCGACGTTTTGCGACCCCTGCGTGCGCGAGTTCCCCAACCTCGTGAAGCTTCAGGATCGGTTGGGAAATAAAGTCGCCTGCATCTCGTTCAACACCGATTACACGGGCGCCAAAGACGAACCGCCGGAATCGTTCCGCAAACGAGTCTTGGCGTTTTTGACAGCCCAAGATGCCCGGCTGCTCAACGTGCTCTCGAGCGATCCCAATGAGGAGTTCTTTACGAAGATTCGACTCGGCGGTCCGCCGGCCGTCTTCGTTTACGATCGGCAGGGCAAACTCGTGAAACGCTTCGATAACAGCCAGGTTCCCAAGACGCCTGAATTCACCTACAAGAACGACGTCGTCCCGCTCGTCGAGCGCTTGCTCGCTCAGCCGGATCCGGGACGACAATGACCCGATGAACGACGCGCGAACCGATTGCTTGTGCATGGGAATCGTGGTCGCCGACCACGTGTGTGATCCGATCGACCGCCTTCCGCTATCCGGCGAGTTGGTGCTGACCGCGCGGACCAGGCTGACACTTGGCGGCTGCGCGGCCAATGTCGCGGTCAACTTGGCCCGATTGGGACACAGGTCGGCCGTCGTCGGCCAAGTTGGCGACGATTTTTTTGGGAAATTTGTCGCAGAGGGATTGGACCAATCTGGTGTCGACATCTGCCACCTTCGCACGAGTCCCGGCGAGTCGACGAGCTGCTCGATGATCGTAAATGTCCGCGGCGACGATCGCCGATTCATTCACGCGCGAGGCGCAAACCAAACGCTCACCGGATCCGAGATATCGCACGAAATGTTGCGGCAGACGCGTGTCGTGTACGTCGGCGGCTATTGCCTCAGCGATCAGCCTTCACCGGCCAACATTGCGTCCCTCTTCCGGGCCGCGGGCGAATGCGGCGTCAAGACGGTGCTCGACGTGGTGATTCCCCGTCCCGCGGATTACTGGTCGTTTCTCGAACCTGTCCTGCCATGGACCGACGTCTTCTTGCCCAATAACGACGAAGGGGAGGCGATGACAGGCCAAAAGGATCCGTTCGCGCAAGCCGACCGTTTCCGAGTTGCGGGTGCCAAGTCGGTGGTGATCACATGCGGCGGGCAGGGTTCGGTGGCCGTTTCACCCAATGCCCGGTTTCGGGCCGGTCGATTTCAAGTCGCGCAAATTGACGGCACCGGCAGCGGAGATGCTTTCGCGGCCGGATACATTCACGGCCTGCTCGAAGGCGAAGACGTGGTTGGCTGCGTACGAATCGGAAGCGCCCTGGGTGCAAGCTGCGTGCGTGCCACAGGGGCGACGACGGGTGTCTTCAACGTAAGCGAACTCGCCGATTTCCTAGAAGCGCACGCCTTTGAAACGCACGTCGTATGACGAGCTGGCGGCCCCTCACGAAACGGCGGTAATTGGCCGCAAGGGGAAAATCTCGGTCGAGACGCCCTCGCTAAAAATCACATGATCCGGGGGTCTGCGGACCGTCAGTCCAAAGTCTTCCAGCCACGATTGTTCGCAGCTTTTCAATCGCGCTTCGCAAAGTGGATAGGGCGTGTGATGCACCTGGCCTTCGAGCAGCCGGCCGCTTTTTTCGGAGTAGAGGATGTAGCGCTCGATCAAAAAGTGTTCGAGTGAACCCGGAATCGCTCGACCCGGTTCGACGCGGCAGTCCAATCCGCAATACGGATCGCCGATTTCGGCTTCGACTGTGCCGCCAACCCCCACTCGACCCGGCCATTCACGCTCGCAGGTGTATCGAATCGTTGATCCGCTGCGGGCCACAGACATACTCGATCGATGGTAGGGCAGTCCCCATCGTTGCCGGCCAATTTGAACACCCAGCGAGCTTTCGGCATCAAGACTCAGGAACAAAACTCCCGGGTCGCGTCCCTGGAAATGAACATACGTTCGCACGTTCGTCTCGGGAAATGACGAGAGCCCCGGGATGGAAGGCGACCACCAGGGGCGCACGCCCGACATGCGAAAGAGCACGATCCCAACCCAAGCACTGCCTTCGCACGTGTCGACGCTGAGCGATTCGGGCACTCGGGAGGCGATCTCCGCCGGCGAGATCCGCCAGTGGAGAAACAGCAGCTCGCGCCAACGTTGATATCCGGCAACATGGCCGGTCGGACGCCGCGTCGGAGCGAGCCGATCGACGTCTTGTTGAGCGACAGACATGAAGGTCGCTACCAAGAATGAGCCAGAAGTCGAGCTTGGCGGATTCGGAAACGTCCGCTGCGAATCCGTGCCAAATTCTAGCTCACTCGGGGCGGCGCGGCCATTTTTTTCATGGCCGCTCGATCGGCAGGGGGTCGTCGGGATTAAACGACCGGCACCTCTCCCGTCCTATCCTAGTACTGGGCCGGCGTGGCCGCCTGGTATCGGGAATCCAATACGACGCCGCTTGCTCCCTGAACGACAGGCATTCCACCGTAGGGAGCGGGGTTGTACATCCCCGTCGGAACGCCCGCAGCAGGGGGAGAGACGGGTGCAGGAGACGGTCCGACGGGTGAACCTTGAACCGCTCCGCAACCCGAACAACCGGCACCCATGTAGCCTTGCATGACCGGGGCAACGGACGAGCATCCGCCGCCGCATCCACCGCATCCACCGCATCCTCCACCGCAGCACGAGCCGCCGCCGCAACCGCAGCCATCGTTGAAGACCATGCCAGGTTCACAGCAGCCGTTGAAGCCACAGCCGCCGCCATAACCGCAGCCGTTATAGCATTGACCGCAGCCGCCACATCCGTAGCCGCCGTATCCTCCCGCCCACGGTCCACAGCCGCCGCACCCGCCGAACCAGCAGCTCGGGCACAGGATGTGGTGGATCAGGCTGCAAATGGGCGTCAAGATGCAGCAACCGCCGCCGCATCCGCCGCACCCACCACAGCCGCCGCAACCGCCGGCGTAGCCAGATCCGTCATACCATCCTCCGGCTCCGCAGGGCGAACAACAGGGTGATCCGCACGGCGAACCACAGACCGGGCCGCAGCTCTGGCAACCGCCGCCATAGCCACATCCGCCGCCATAGCCGCACCCACCACAGCCGCTTCCGCAGCTTCCGCAGCTTCC
>CAYWOV010000128.1:0-3551 GCA_964459965.1 uncultured Planctomycetaceae bacterium
TCCATAACTCGCCGGGCGGAAGGACTGACGGTCGAGATCGCGGATGAGCCTCTCATTGGAATCACGCTCATTCGCGGAAAAGACGTGCAAGACCGTGCCACAGCGATCGGCGCGGGCACCCGGTACGCCGCGAGTTTGAGCGGCTCTGACGCGTGTTTCGAAGTCTCATTTCCGGATCTCAAGCGAGTACTCGAAGAGAAAGACACTCTCGACAGCATCGAGCTGGCATTGAAGAACCTCACGCACGGGGCGATTTACCGCACTTGGGACAAATCGCTTTCGGGGCCGAAGTAAGGCTGCGCCAGCCGCGGCGAAACTCGATCTCTCTGGCGCTCCATTGCCGCTGTCATTAGGGCAACTCGACTTCGCGCTCGAACTGAATCACTTCGCTGCCGCTTGGCGTTAAGAGGGCGCGGAATACCTCGGGCTTGATGTCGGGTTTGATTTTTCGCACGGCCCCGTCCGCAAAGGCTCCCCAAAAACCGTCGTTCGGCAGCTCGCCCAATGCTGCCAACGGCTGCGATGAATCGAAGTGAATGTCATCCGGACGAGTCCAAGGCACGGCCACATCAGCTCCTGCCTCGACGACCAAGAGCGTGTTCGAAGTGCCATCGCGAAACCGGCGAATGTCGGTGCCGCTTTTGCCGATTTGATACATTTTTGGATCTTGAAAGATGACGAAACCGCTGCGGTTGCCATCCGGTGCGATTCCGCGAGAACGGTACACGTCGGGCATCTTGTCGAGCAACTCGCGGTTGTGCGCGCTGTCCCACGGCTCGTCGAGGTGAAACGACTGGTAAAGGGGATGCTGGCCGACGTAGGGAAGCAGATAGACACGCCAACTCAAAAGCGGCTTCCCGCTGCTGTCGTGTTTCGCGTTTGATGGGGGAGGAAACGAGCGAAATTGCGAGTGATGAGTGTGCATCGCGATCATAATCTGACGTAATCGGTTCTTACTCTTCGCTGCTGCGTCCGCAGGCGCATCCACATCCACCACAGGTTGTCGTGCCCTGCCGGGGGCATCGCTTCGCTTGCCGGCAAACGGTTGTTTTGCCGGCGGCTGTTCGGGACGAGCGAATTGTTTCCACAAGAGATATCCGACGCCGCCAAGGGCTCCAATCACGATCAGCAGCCCCACGGAGATGACAAAGCAACCGCGAAACGCTTCGTTGGGACTTTCGCGATCAGGAGCGACGTCTTTGGACATGTGTCAGGATCCCTCTTGCGCGATGAGCGAACCTTTATTCAGCAGAGCCTCACATTATCTGATCTGCGCCAATCTTGCTTGAATGACCTCACATCCTTGATGGAATCAAATCCTCTGGAACGGCCATGGACGGGCGGCCGCGGCAAAACGCGTGCCCAGAGCAATTTACGTACGTTTGCCGTTGCGGTAGCCCACGCCGTCGCTCGCCCCTGAATCTCTCGCCGGGCCGGTGCAGCGCTTCGTCAAAGGCGGCCGCTTTTGCTGGGGATTCTCATGATTTCCATGGTACTTCTGGGGCCGGGCGGTTAGCCTGGATTACTTGGCGGATTGGCCAACCGCCTGTCTTTCACCCGAATCAAAGTTGACATCTCGAAGAGAGTACGCGCGAACCGCGAATCTAGGAGTCCGGCCTGAGCCGGAGATCGCGCGGTCACGCTGAATGAGCGCAGGGTATCTATGGAGCAAACCCAAGTTAGCACAGGGCTCAGCGTCCAAGAATTCTTGGACGCCTTGCAGGCGAGCGGACTTCTCTCGGCGGAGGAGTTCGATCGGGCCGGACACCTTGCGCCGGACCCAAACGCCAATGCACTGGCGCTGGCCGAGTTGCTGGTGGCTTCGGGAATTTTGACGCCCTACCAGGCCGAAGCCATCTACAAACAAAAGCAGGACGAGCTGCGAATCGGAAATTACGACGTGCTCGACCGCCTGGGGGCGGGCGGCATGGGCACCGTGTTCAAGGCGCGGCACCGACGCATGAAGCGGATTGTGGCGCTCAAGGTGCTCTCGCGGAGCTTAGCCAAAGACGAGTCGTTCGTGCAGCGTTTTCAGCGCGAGGTGGAGACGATTGCGCGTTTTGCGCATCCGAACATTGTGATGGCGTATGACGCGGACGAGGCCGAGGTGGGCCATTTTCTGGTAATGGAGCTCGTCGACGGTCAGGACCTTGCCTCTCTGGTGCAGAAGCAGGGACCGTTGAGCGTGCCGGTGGCAGTCAACTGTCTACTGCAAACAGCCCGCGGCTTGGAGTACGCGCACAATCAGGGGCTGATCCATCGTGACGTCAAGCCCGCCAACTTGCTCTGCGACGTGGCGGGGACCGTCAAGATTACCGATCTGGGGCTGGCGCGCTTCGCGAGCGCGGGAGGTGCCGAGGCGGTTGGATCGATCACGCAGGCGGGTGCGATTCTCGGCACCGTGGATTACATGCCTCCCGAACAGGCGATCGACGCGACTGAGATCGATCATCGCGCGGATATTTACAGCCTCGGGGCGACGCTCCACTTTCTGTTGTTGAACCGGCCGCCCTATCAGGGGGAATCCCTGGTGGCGATCATGTTCAAGCACAAGCTCGAGCCGATCCCGTCGCTGAAGGCGGTTCGCCCGGATGTCCCGGACGCGCTCGAAGAGGTCTATCTCCGCATGCTGGCCAAGGATCCCGCCGAGCGGATCCAGACAATGGCCGAAGTCGTGCAAGCGTTGGAAGCCGTTGCCGCGAGCCTGCCCGAGACGCTGACCGTCGCTCCCGCGGGACTCGCCGGGCCGAAATGGACGCTCGACGCACCGCCGTCATCTCCACGGATTCAGAACCTGGATACCAGCCTGGTGACGACTCCCGCGGACAAAACGACGTGCAGTCCGCCTCGGGCTTCGTCCGGTCTTCCAGGGACCCTGTCCGTCAAGGTGTTGTTGGTGGAGCCGTCGCGGACTCAGTCCGGGATCATTCGCAAATATTTGCAAGGCCAGGGGGTCGCGGAGATCGTCACAGCCGCTTCCGGCACGGATGCGCTTCACGCATTCCGGACAACGCGACCCGATGCGATCGTCAGCGCTTTGCACTTGCCGGACATGACGGGAGTGCAACTGGCCCAGCAAGTGCGCGAGGAAGCCAAGGCTGCCGCGCCGGGCTTTGTGCTGATTTCGAGCGAGTCTGAGAGCTCCGATGCCGGTTCGCTCAGCAAGTGCGGACACGCGGTGCTCGTCAAAAAGCCGTTTACTCCCGAACAGCTGGTCAGCGCCTTGCGCGTCGTGTCCCAGCGATCGGAGTCGGCGGCGCCGGCAATCGATCGCGGCCATTTGCGCGTGCTGATCGTCGACGACAGCGGCGCGGCGCGGCTGCATGTGCGGAATGTCCTCATGTCGCTGGGCGTGGCCAAATTCGCCGAAGCCGCGGACGGGGCGCAGGCTGTGGCCGCCGTCGCTACGGAAAACTTTGATCTGATCGTCACCGACTACAACATGCCCCTGATGGATGGCCGGGGGCTCGTCGGCTACTTGAAGCAGAATCCGGCTACGGCGTCGGTGCCGATCATCATGGTCACAACGGAAACGGACCCGGCCAAACTCG
>CAYWOV010000128.1:3651-7083 GCA_964459965.1 uncultured Planctomycetaceae bacterium
CGCGGACCGGCCGTCTCGGACAGCTCGATCCGCGTGGATGTGGGGCTCTTGGATAAGCTCATGAATCTCGTGGGGGAGTTGGTCCTGGCCCGCAATCAGATCATGCAGTTCAGCACGTCTCAGGAAAACACGCCCTTCCTGGGGACCGTGCAACGCTTGAACTTGCTGACGACCGAATTGCAGGCGGGCGTGATGAAGACGCGGATGCAGCCGATCGGCACGATCTGGAGCAAATTTCCGCGAGTCGTTCGCGACTTGGCGCTGGCCTGCGGCAAACAGGCGCGGATCGAAATGGAAGGTCAGGAGACCGAGCTGGATAAAACGATTATCGAGGCCATCCGCGACCCGCTGACGCACCTCGTGCGTAACGCGATCGACCACGGCATCGAACCGCCCGCGGAGCGACAGGTACGCGGCAAAGCGGCCGAAGGGCGCCTCGCGCTGCACGCCTTCCACGAAGGGGGCAAGGTGATCATCGAGATCGCCGACGACGGCGCGGGCATCGACCCGCAACGAATTCGCTCCAAAGCCATCCAAGCCAAGCTTGTGACGCCCGAACAGGCCGACCGCCTGAACGACCGCGACCTGGTGAACCTGATCTTTCTGCCCGGTTTTTCCACCGCCGATCGGGTGACGCAATTTTCCGGTCGGGGCGTCGGCATGGACGTGGTCCGGACCAATATCGAAAAAATCGGCGGCTCGGTGACGATCGACAGCCGGCCGGGAGAGGGCGCCACCGTCCGGATGAAGATTCCGCTGACACTGGCCATCATTCCGGCACTGACCATCACCAGCGCGGGCGACCGCTATGCCATCCCGCAGGTCAGTCTGCTGGAGCTGGTGCGACTCGAAGGCGAACAGGCGCAGCGCGGAATCGAACAAATCCAAGGGGCGCCAGTGTACCGGCTTCGCGGCCACCTGCTCCCGCTGGTTTACCTCAACGACCAGCTTTGCGCCGACGGCGGCGAGTCGACGAGCAGCGAGAAGCAGCTAAGTCCCGCCGATTCGACGGACGGTTCGACCGTGTCTCCGGTCAACATCGTCGTGCTGCAGGCAGACGATCGCCAATTTGGCCTCGTCGTGGACGCGATCCACGACACCGAAGAGATCGTCGTGAAGCCGCTGCAGAAGCAGCTCAAGGGCCTGAACACGTTCGTGGGTGCGACCATCATGGGCGACGGCAGGGTGGCCTTGATCCTCGACGTGCTGGGTCTGGCCCAAAAAGCCAACGTGGTCTCCGGAGTTCGCGAACGTGCCTTGAGCGAAGAACCGGAGCGGATCGCCGAGACGGCCGGCGACCGCCAGACCGTGTTATTGTTCGCCACGCACGACGGGGGGCGAATGGCCATTCCGCTTTCACAGGTGGCGCGCCTCGAGGAATTTCCTCGTTCGTCGCTCGAGCATGTCGGGCCGCGAGACGTGGTGCAATATCGCGACGAAATTCTGCCGTTGATTCACGCGTCGCGGGCGTTGGGTTCGCGACGAAATTCAACAGAGGACCACTCCATCTCGCGTCGGCGCGCGGAGGACTTTCCCGCGGCGGATGAAAGCGACACGGTGCAGGTGGTCGTCTACGCGGCAGCGGGTCGGCGCGTCGGCCTGGTTGTCGACCGCATTCTCGATATCGTTGAGGAAACGCTGATTTCCCGGTCCGCGGCCCACCGGCGCGGCGTGCTGTTCACGGCGGTGATTCAAGGTCGAGTCACGGAATTTCTCGACATCGAAAGCATTCTTGATTCGGTCGACCCCAACGGCGCGGAGCCGCAAGCGACCGTGACGGCGGGGGTCTGAACCGTGGCGGACGCACATCAATTCTGCACGTTTTACCTGGACGGCCACTACTTCGGCCTGGATGTGCTGAAGGTGCAGGAAATCATCCGCTATCAGGAGATGACGCGGGTGCCACTCGCCCCGGCGGTGGTCCGCGGGTTGATTAATTTGCGGGGGCAAATCGTCACGGCGATCGACCTCCGCCGTCGCCTCGACCTCAGCGACCGGCCCGCCGATCAGTTGCCCTTGAACGTGGTCGTGCGCACGGATGACGGCGCGGTCAGCCTGCTGGTGGACGAGATCGGCGATGTGTTGGAAGTGCCGGAAGAGTTGTTCGAGCGTCCCCCCGAGACGCTGAAAGGGACGGCCCGCGAGCTGATCCGCGGCGCCTATAAGTTGCCCGATCGATTGTTGTTGATTCTCGACACGGAGCGGACGGTGTGCCTGACGGAGGGGGTCAAGCTCGTTGCCAAACCTTAGTAGCAGATGTTTAATCCATGAGTACCCGACCCAGAACTCGTTCGCGCTCGACCGCCGCATCCCGCGCCAATGGCCAACTGAACTCGCTTGAATTCGCGAAGGCGAGCCTCGCCAGCGTTCAGGCCAATATCTTTATCGCGGACGCCCGCTTCACGATCATTTTTGCGAATGAGCGGGCCTTGGAGACTCTCCGCGGAATCGAGGGCGAAATCCGCAAGGCCTTTGACGTCGAAGTCGACGACATCGTCGGAGCGTCGATTCACCGCTTCCACAAGGACAAGCGGATCGTCGAGCAGATTCTCCGCAGCCCGGCCGCATTGCCGCACCAGGCGGAGTTCTCCTTCGGCCCAATCACTCTGCAGGCCAGGATCAACGGCGTCTACGGTGCAGGCAAGCGAATCCTCGGCTACATCGTCAACTGGGAAGACGTGAGCAAGCGGCAGATCATGGAGGCGGAACAATCGCGGCTCGCGTCGATGCTGGAGAACGCCCCGACCAACGTGCTCATGGCCAATCGCGAACTGCAAATCATTTATGTGAACCCGGCTTCGCTGGCGACGCTCCGCAAAATCGAACAGCACCTGCCGGTCAAGGCGGAGGAGGTGCTCGGCTCGACCATCGATGTCTTTCACAAGAATCCGGCTTACCAACGCAAGATCCTTTCCGACCCTAAGAACCTGCCGGTCAGGGCCAAGATCAAAATCGGACCGGAGATCGCCGATTTGCTGGTCACCGCCATTTACGACCAGAAAAAAACTTACATTGGCCCGATGGTCACGTGGGAACTCGTCACCGAGCAAGAGAAACTTCGGCAGGAACAAGCACGCATCCAGTCGATTGTCGAAAACGCCCCGACCAACGTGCTCCTGGCCGACCGTGATTTAAAAATCATCTACGTGAACCCCGCCTCGCTGGCCACGCTGCAAAAAATCGAACGGCACCTGCCCGTCGCGTCTGAGGCCGTCTTGGGATCGAGCATCGACATCTTTCACAAGAACCCGGCGCATCAGCGCAAGATTCTGAGCGATCCCAAAAACTTGCCCGTTCGAGCGAACATCAACATTGGGCCCGAGACAGCCGACTTGCTGGTCACGGCGATTTACGACCGGGATCAGAACTACCTTGGCCCGATGGTCACCTGGGAACTCATCACCGAAAAGCTGGAGAGCGAACGCAAGATCA
>CAYWOV010000129.1:0-7083 GCA_964459965.1 uncultured Planctomycetaceae bacterium
GGGAAACAGGTGCCCGCCACGGCGAGCCGCGATCGATTTCTGCATTCGGGGCTCACGGCACCAATCGCAGCGACGACGAACGACACGACGAACTGATTTCGGAATTGAATTCGGAGGCCCTTTTTCATGAATACGGCCGCATCGCACACAGCTCCGCCGCCGTCCTCCGTTCCTCCCCGCCGCTCGTTTTTTCGTTGGGTCACCGCGGGAATATCTGTTGTGGCGGGCGTCCTCGCGGGCGGGCCGCTCATCGCGTACCTGTTGCGCCCCCGGAGCGCGCCTGTCGAATGGGTTGCGTTGGGCAAGGTTCGCGACTTTCCACCACAGGAGACGCGACGGGTCACTTTCGATAATCCGATCCGCCAGCCTTGGGACGGTATGGTCGCCCGCGCGACCGTGTTCGTGCGATACGAAGGCAAAGACCCCGCCGGTCAGGATCGGTTTTCGGTACTCGACGTGAATTGCGCCCACCTGGGGTGCCCGGTCTCGTGGTTTCCCGAGTCGGCTTTATTTATGTGCCCCTGTCATGGCGGTGTTTATTACTCCGACGGGAGCCGTGCGTCTGGTCCACCCCCGCGGGGGCTTTACGAGTGCGAATGGCGGATTCAAGGCGACCACTTGGAGATCCAAGCTCCGCACTATCCAACGTTGCAAGACACGCTGACACACGGGGCGGATTCTGAAGTTCGGCCGACTGCCTCAACGAAACCTGTCTGAGATTCATCGTCATGGGAACGCTGCGTCGACTTGGTGATTGGCTCGATCGGCGACTGGCCGTCCGGGCGACGCTGTTGCCGATGCTCCGCCATCCGATCCCACGGGCCATCGAAGGACCGATGGGTTGGTGGTACATCTTCGGCAGCGCTTCGATGACGCTGCTGTTCCTGCAAATTGTCACGGGAATCGGTCTCGCCCTGGTGTATGTGCCGTCTGCCGATAAGGCATATGACAGCCTGCTCTACCTCAACCAATCGGAGCCACTCGGTTGGTTCTTGCGCTCGCTGCACTATTACGCTGGCTCGGGAATGGTGGTTCTGGTTCTCGCGCACATGACGCAGGTCTTCCTGCAAGGAGCGTACAAATATCCGCGCGAGTTGACCTGGGTGCTGGGCGTGTGCCTGTTGTTGTGCACTCTAGGCATGTTTTTCACGGGCCAGGTGCTGCGCTGGGATCCGGACGCTTATTGGGGATTAGCCGTGGGAGCCTCGATGGCCGGGCGCGTGCCCGTGCTCGGGCCGTGGATTGTGGAACTCTTGCTCGGCGGGCCCGTAATTGGGGCAGACTCGCTCAGTCGCTTCTTCGCGCTGCACGTCTTTGTCATCCCGGGACTGCTCCTGGCCGCCCTGGCCGTTCATCTATGGTTGGTCTTAACGTGTGGAATCAGCGACGTGCCACGGCCGGGCGCGCCGGTCGATCCGCGGACGTACGACGCACACTATCAACAAGAACTTCACCGCGCGGGTGTTCCGTTTCTCGGCAATGCGATGCTCAAGGATATCTTTGCCTCGGCCGTCGCCGTTATCGCGGTGGTCATCATCGCCGCCCTCATGGGCCCCAAGGGACCGACGGGGCCTCCCGATCCGACGCTACCAGGTGCCAATCCACGGCCGGAGTGGCCCTTTCTGTGGTTATTCGCCTTGCTGGCACTGAGCCCGCCCTCGGTCGAGACGCTCGTCATGCTCGTCTTCCCCGTGGTCTTGATTGTGGCCCTCTTCCTGGTCCCCTTTGTGAATAATCGGGGCGAAAGGTCCCCAAGTCGGCGGCCCGTCGCCGTTCTATCGGTTATCGTGATTTACACCGTACTGGGCGCGTTGACGTACGAGGGAACAACCGCCCCCTGGTCGCCCGCGATGACGGCATGGAGTGGCGATCCGATTCCCGTGGCGATGGTCAAACAGAGCACGCCACTCTCGCTCCAGGGAGCGGTCGTGTTTCAGAACAAGAACTGCCGAAACTGTCACGCGCTTGACGGCATCGGCGGGCGGAGGGGGCCGGACCTGACTTTGGTAGGTAGTCGCCTGACGCGCGACCAACTAATCGATCAGGTCAGCAACGGTACGCCGGGAGCAAAAGGATCCCCCGGCGGCGGAGAGATGCCGGCTTACGGCAAGCAAATTAGCCCGCCGCAAATGACCGCTCTCGTCGATTTCCTGTCGAACCTGCGACCGAAGGGACAGCCCCCGGCTGAGCCGGCCGCACATCCGAGTGCGCGAAATGATCAGCCATGAATCCCGCGATTGATGCGTTTCTCCGATCTTGGCCGTTCAATCCGACGCTCGTCCTCTCACTGTTGCTGACGGCAGCGATCTATTGCCGGGGGTGGTTGGAACTGCATCGCCGAGCGACCCTTCGCTGGCACGAGCGTCAATTGGCCGCGTTTCTGACGGGGTTGACGGCCGTTTTCATTGCGCTTGGTTCGCCCATCGAGTCTTTCTCGTCGTTGCTCCTTTCCCTCCATATGGTGCAACACCTGCTGTTGCTCATGGTCGCGCCCGCGTTGATCTGGCTCGGCGCTCCGTTTTTTCCGCTACTTCGCGGCGTGCCTGAAGCGGTCCGCGTCAATTGGATCGAGCCCGTCCTGCGGAACAGAGGTTTGCGCCGATTTTTTGCGCGGCTGTCGCACCCGCTGGCCGCACTCCCAATCTATATCGCCACGGTCTGGCTCTGGCATGCTCCTGTTCCTTATGAGTGGGCGCTCCGATCGGAATCCAGCCACTACCTTGAACACGCCTGCTTCTTTGCCGCGGGGCTTTTGTTCTGGTTTCCCGTGATTCGGCCCGCACCGAGTCGCCCGACATGGTCAACCTGGCTCTTGGTGCCATTCTTAATCCTGGCCGACGTGCAGAACACGATCCTTTCCGCCCTTCTTACATTCGCGGATCGGCCGCTCTATCCGTATTACACGGAGGTGCCCGTCCTTGCCGGGCTGTCGGCGGTACGGGACCAATCGGTGGCCGGACTCATCATGTGGGTGCCCGGCTCGGTGGCCTATCTCGTCCCATTGTTCGTGATCGGCGTGCGACTTATGTTCCCGGTTGGCGCGCGAGTGCCGGACGCCCGCGCCGGCGCGATCGGTGCGTCTCGCGCGCGTGTGCAGCTTCCAGTCCTGCAGCTTGCCATATTGCAGCCGCCGACAGCTTCAAACGGCTTCGACATTCTGGGCATTCCTGTGTTGGGCCGATTCTTGAAGTGGCAACACGCTCGACTCGCCCTGCAACTGCCACTCGCGATCGTCGCGGCGGTCTTGATCATCGACGGACTGCGAGGACCGCAAATCGCCGCCGTGAACCTGGCGGGCGTTCTGCCTTGGATCCACTGGCGCGGCTTGCTCATCCTGGCGCTGCTCGTAGTGGGGAATTTTTTCTGTATGGCCTGCCCGTTCACTTTACCGAGACGACTTGCGGGCCGGTGGCTCGGTCGCGGCAAGACCTGGCCGCGCTGGCTTCGCACCAAATGGCTGGCAATCGCTCTGTTTGCCCTGTTTCTCTGGGCCTACGAAAGTTTCTCGTTGTGGAACAGTCCGCTGTGGACGGCGTGGATCGCCATTGGCTATTTCCTTGGGGCCTTTGCGGTCGACGGCCTGTTTCGCGCCGGCACTTTCTGCAAATACGTCTGCCCCATCGGACAGTTCAATTTCGTGCAGTCGCTCGTTTCGCCGTTCGAGGTCAAGGTCCGCTCGCCCGCTGTCTGTGCCTCGTGCCGAACGCACGAATGCATCCGAGGCAGCGACGCCATTCCCGGCTGTCAGACGCGGCTTTTCCAACCGCACAAAGCGAGCAATATGGATTGCACGTTCTGCCTCGATTGCGTTCATGCCTGCCCGCACGAAAACGTCGGTGTGATCGCCGGTCTTCCTGGAAAGGAACTCTGGCGCGACTCATTTCGCTCAGGCGTCGGCCATTTCGGACGGCGACCTGATCTGGCGGCGCTGATCGTGCTTCTGGTTTTCGGCGGATTGGCCAACGCCGCTGGAATGGTCGGGCCGGTCGTCGAATTGCAGGACCGTTTGCGTTTGAGGATGGGCGGCCTGCCGACGTGGGGCGTGACAACTTTATTTGCCGCCGTTTCGCTCGTCGTCGTGCCGGCAATCGCAGTCGGCCTGGTCGCGTGCGTTAGCCGATCGTGCGGACAAATCGCCGGAAGCTGGATCGACGTGGCGACACGATTTTCGTACGCCCTTGTTCCACTCGGCTTCGGCATGTGGCTCTCGCACTACAGTTTCCACTTTCTGACTAGTTGGGAGACAGTAGTTCCCGCGACGCAGCGCGCCTTTCAAGATCTCGGCTGGAAGTTTCTGGGTGAGCCGCGGTACCAATGTGCCTGCTGTCGACCGGTTGGAAATTGGCTGCTGCGACTGCAGATTCTCTTTCTGGATGGCGGTCTTCTGCTGTCGCTCTATACGGGCTATCGAATCTCGCTCACGCAGGCGTCGAAAACATCGCGGTCACTCTCGGCATTTGCTCCTTGGGGCATTTTGATCTGCCTGCTATTTGTGGCGGCTGTTTGGATCGTTTTCCAGCCGATGCAGATGCGCGGCACTCTACCGGGAGCCGCTTGACGATGGTGTACGTTTTCGCGACGTCAGGGGCGTGGGTTCCCCGCAACTTTCGAACTATTCTTCTTGCGGCAAGTATTGTCGCTGGCGGCATGCCGTCTTCAGCTTTCGCCGACGGCGGAACGATTCGGCTCTCCGAAACGAAGGGAGCGTATCGCATCAATGTGCTGACCGCTCCAAACCCGTTTCGCGCCGGCCCCGTGGAGATCAGCGTGCTTGTCCAGGACGCCGACACCGGCGATGCGTCGCCCGATGCGAAGGTTAAAGTTCGCATCGCTCCGCGCGATCAATCGTCTGACGTCCGAGAGTATTCGGCGACCTCAGGCGGCACGACAAACAAACTTTTTCGTTCAGCCGCGTTCGACTTACCCGCGCCGGGCCGGTGGACCGTCGAAATTGATGTCGACGGACCAAAGGGGCTAGTTCACTCGACCTTTGAAGTCGAGGCCGCCGATCGGTTGCCCCGTTGGGTCAGCCTTTGGGCGTGGTTCAGTTGGCCCTTTCTCGTGGTCGCGCTCTTTGCCTTACATTGGGCGTTTGCCGTCGATCGGACTGCACGCCGTCCATTGCGAGGAAAACCGCACGCGCCTCATACGTTTGCAATCTCGGGCAGCCGATGACCGATTCGTCGGCGCCGTTGAAATCGCCTGGTCCGGATCACTTTTTAGTACGCGTCCTGTGCCTTCACGCCTTGCTTGCGGTTGCGGAGCAGATTGCGGTAGCTGTCGCGCTGTTGCTGTTGAAATCCGCTCTTGCTTCGTTCCAAGTTCTCAAGCAGCGAGTTCGGAGCGTTCTTCGCCGCGTCCTGTTGGCCTTCCCCGGCGGATTGCGGCGGCGGACTTTGAGCAGGCGGTGACCCCAGAATCGTCGTTCCGCGGAAGAATGCATAGCGGCCCGTCTGGCCCCGGGCAATAACCGTAGTCGATCCGCGGATGTCATCAGCCTTGAAGATCCCGCGAAGATCGGTTTCGCCCGAGACGAAGTCCGCATTTGAGCTGCCGATCACCTTGACCAGGACCTTGCCGACATACCGATCGGCAACGGTATCCTTGGCGGTTACCCGGACCCGACCACTGGCGGCCTCTTCCTGCACGGCCAGTTCGAGAGGCGACACCAAGACCAGACCGCTGGCGTAGTCATCGCCGCCTCGACAAACCAGAAGGTAGGCTCCTTCGTCTTTGAGCGGCAGTGAGAGCGTTTTCTCGCGGTCGCGGTAGTCCTTGCCGTCCCCCAATTCGAGCGACAACTCGTGGTACGGACGGATGCCTGCGAGATTAATCGCCGTGATCTTGGCAAGGTTTCGTTGCAGCAATCCGAATTTGAGCAGGTCGACTCGATAGACCTTCATATCAACCCGCGGAATGTTGCGGTACGACAACGTGACCTTCGGTGCCTGGTTGGGTCGGAGGGTCACGACCTCAGGCAACGAGAGCCGGCGATGCACGAAATAGTCGATCGCCTCGCGGGCGTCGGGAAACTTGTCTTTGACTTGCTCGTATTCGGCCAATGCCTGAGCCGGTTGGCCCAGGCTGTGGAAGATCTGCCCGGTGATGTAGACCGCCTGCCACTTGTTTTCGGCCGGCACGATCTCGCCTGTGCGCGGGTCCTTCCGCGTCATGTCGGCCACCTTGCGACACGTCTTGAGCGCCTCGTCGCTTTGTCCCAACTCGTACTGGCTGTACCCGATCACGTACCAGAAGCTGTCGGCCAGCGTGCTCTCGGGATAACGTACGACGGCCCCGCGGGAGCGACCGATTGCCGCTTCATATTTCTCCAAATCCAGGAAGGCCGAGACGGTGGAAAAGGTCGCCTGGTCGGCCGCCGGATCGTTCGGCCAGGTGGCGACGAAATGATCCAAGATGTCGACACAAGCCGCGATCAGATCGACGCGCGTGAGGCCGGCACGCAGCAGCTCATCGTTTTTTGCTGCGCTCGGGGCCTTGCCACAGACTTCCTGAGCCAGTGCATAGGTCGCCGTCGCCACGTACGCTTCGGCCGGATACTCGCTTAACAGCCGTTCCATCACTTGGACGGAGCGCAGGAACTGGTCCCGATCGTCGAGGAAGCCGGCGATTTGCGTCTCCCGCTGGAAAGCCGCCTCGATCGTGGCTCGATAAACCAGGAAACTGCGCTCGTATTCGCCCAGCGTCCGGTAGGCGAGCGCGACTCGCAAGATTGACGTGAAATCGACTTCCACGTCGGGCAGTTTCTCCTTGATGATCTCGAAGTTTTCGACGATGGCCTGATCCTGACCGGTCGCGAGTGCCGCCCGGAAGAGCGCTTGCACCGCCTCGCGGTAAATCGTGTCCTGAAGGTGATACTGCTTAAGCAGCCGGTTAAGGTGGTCCGCTCCCTCGGTGAACTTTCCCTTCGCAACGAGTCGCTTGCCGAACTCGAACAACTCGCGCGGCGTCAGCTTATACTCGTCGCGCGACGCAGTGCCGCGCGGGATCACGTCGAACGATTTCTGGGCCGACACGGCAATTCGCTGCGGTTGGTAGAAGCTGCGGACCACAGTCGGAGACGCG
>CAYWOV010000130.1:0-7081 GCA_964459965.1 uncultured Planctomycetaceae bacterium
TGGGTAGGTACGCGTCACGGCGGCAGTTTTGGAACCGGTGCTGCTCGGTTAAGAGATGGGCCTGGCAGCGAATTTCCCGGAACTGAAGCTGCCGCTTTTATTTGCGCTGGCCGACAACCCTCTCGATGAGAACCGCCCGGATCGCCGAAAACTGCAGATTGAGCAGTTCAACTGCCCGATATGCTTCCACAATCATTCGCAACTTCACCTAGGTTCCGTCGCGACATGGATCGTCAGGCGGAATCGGCTCGCGACCCACCGCTAGTAAACACATGCAATTATCAAGCTAAAGCGATCTTCCGTTGAGGCCTCCCCCGTAGACGCGACGATCTCCTGACACACAGGATGAGCAGCTTTTTCCGCTGCGATCCAAGTCAGCAATTCACCCGGGTAGCACCTCCCCGCGACAAATCGGACCGCACATTCCTAGAAGGGCTTCATTGGCCCCGGATTCGGGAACAACCGCAACAACTGGAATTAATTCGGACGAGCGAGTGGCGGCCCAGGCTAAGTACCAGAGCAAGTGAATCAAAGATTGCGTTGTGTAAGTTGGATCTGTAGAGTGCTTCTGCCAACTGTAGACAATCTGCCCAATTCAACGAGTGATGCCGTTGGGTGCCGGCACGACGCTCGCAAGGGAATACAACGAGCAAGAGCTAGAGGATTCATAGAGGTTTCAAAGTTTGCCGAACGAGGAGCACGCTTAGGCAGACATCGCGAATAGTCGCGCCGCTTTGAAGAACGCGCGACGTAGCGGCAAATGGGGCCACCTTTGCCTTTTCAATCGAGCGTCGAAGCGACTGCCGCTCCATCCAATGTCCGCAGTCAGAGCGCCTTGATTTCCGGCTTTAGGGAGCTCTGGGAAGTAACGAAGGGCGACCCGCAGATTTGCGTGGGCGTTCTCGACACGCCGCTTGATTTGGCCGATCCATGCCTGGCAGCTGCCGAGATCGATCAGGCCTGGTATGGCGACTATCGGCACTGCTCACGACACGGGACCGAAGTTGCGAGCGTGATCTTTGCGCCTCACAATTCTGACGTTTTGGGGATCGCTCCTGCGTGCTGTGGAGTGAGCATCCCGATCTTCGAGTGTGAACCGAATCAGGCGGCTTCATCTCAGCAGGCGCGATTGGCCAGTGCCATCCGTGAGGCGGTGGCTGCCGGTGCTCACATCATCAATATCAGTGCGGGCCAACTTGTCTCCGGACGCGACGCGGAACCGGCGTTGATCGAGGCTGTCCGTTCTTGCGCCGCGGCCGGAGTCTTGATCGTCGCAGCAGCGGGCAATGAGGGGTGCGACTGTCTTCATTTTCCGGCGGCCTTGCCCTGCGTGTTATCGGTGGGAGCAATGAGCCGGGACGAGCAACCTCTCGCTGAGAGCAATTGGGGATCTGTCTACGGCCAACAGGGAATACTCGCAACGGGCGAAGACATTCCGGTTGCGGGTCCGCATGGCCGGCCCGTGGTGCGTACGGGAACGAGCTATGCCGCTGCGATCGTTTCGGGGGATGGCAGCCTTACTACTCAGCCGTGAATTGAAGCTCGGTCGTACGGTGCGACCACATTTGATTCGCAAAGCGCTTCTGGTTTCGGCGGTCAGATGCGATCGACAAACTGCGCTTGATTGTCGTCGTTTTTTGGCGGGCCGTTTGAATATCGCTGGAGCAATCTCACTTCTTGACCGCTGGAGCACAACGATGACGAGCGACATGAATTTTGATCCGACGAGCGATTGCGGTTCCGTTACAGACAACGGATGCGACACACGTTCTATGCCGGCATCGATCCACCCACCTGCAAGCGGCATCCAGTCCGACAGACAGGTGATGCCCAGCCATCGATTGGCGACCGAAGGGACCCAAACTTTCGAGGGCGCATGCTTGCAGACGTCGGCGTGCGCGTCTTGTCGCGGCGAGCGTCAATTGGTCTATGCGTTAGGGCAATTGGGCTACGACTTCGGCAGCGAGGCCGGCGTGGACGCGTACAAGCATCGCATGCAGCACATGCCGCATCCCCGGGCATCGGCAGCCGACTCGGGTGCCAGGCCGTGGCGCGAGGCCAATCCGCTCGACGAATCGCATCTGGTCACCTTTCTGGAGACGATGACGAGGCAGAACGAACCTTGGCACGTCAGCGGTCTGCATTGGACCCTGAATGTGGGCGGCATGCCGATTTACGCGATCAAACCAGAAGGCCCCTATGCCCGGGAAGCCTACGAGCGGCTGCGGCAATTCTTTAGCGAGCAGTTCGAGCAAAAGGCCGAGCGGATCGCCGTGCCCGGTGTCATTGTGGGCCAGGCAACGCTCTTGAACGGACAGCATGTGCCGATCATCAATCCCGACCTGCGGGGACTGTTCAATTGGCCGACGGAAGGCCTCATCGAGGCTGTGCTTCAAGCGCCGGTGGACACTGGTGCGACGCCTAATGCAGACGACCTGCGCCGGTCGTTTCGCGAGTTTTTGGACCGGATCTATTTCGAGCTGCGCAATGCCGGCTTGACTCCGCAAGAACGTGCGTTGAATTACGCCGGGACCAATCTCTTCAGCTACAGGCAGATCCTTGGCACGCTGCACAGCCGGAGGGCGCTCGACACGATCCGCGTGGAACGCAGCTCGATTTGTCGTCCGGGCTCCGATTGTTGGGACATCACGGTGGCCTTTTTTGATCCCGAGCAGCCCTCGCAAACCGTCCGCACGATCCACCGCTATACCGTCGACGTCAGCGATGTGCTTCCCGTTACGGTCGGCGATATCCGCTCGTGGTCGGCGAGAGTCTGAGGCGAAAACCATCGACACTGCTTATCATAAGGTCCGCTCGTACGGCACCCCACTCATTTTAAGCAGAGGATGGAACTCGCGTGGCAATCGGAATCGGGACTATCCTGCGCCGATTGTTCACGGTCTCCTACGATCCCGATCCGACGTCACGAGCTTTTCTGTCTCGGGCAGAGACCCAGGACGGACCGGTTGCAGAAGTAACGGCCGCCGTCGCGGACGCCGCGGAAAGTGAACGTCTCTTCGACGTGCCCCTCGCGCGCCGCGGTTTGCAGCCGGTTTATTTGCGGATTCGCAACCATTCGGACAAGCACCTGCGGCTGCACCTCGTCAGCATCGATCCGAATTACTACACGCCGCTCGAAGCGGCCGCACTCAACCACTTTTCCATCGGGAGGCGGCTTTCCGGTTTCGGCATCGCGGCGTGGCTGGTTTTCTGGCCAATCCTGGCACTCATCCCGCTCAAGCTGATCACTGCTTTTCGTGCAAACCGTCGGATGAACGAGTGCTTTCAATCGCTCGCGTTTCATCTTCGACCGATTGCGCCGGGCGCTACATCGGAAGGCTTCGTCTTCACTTCGCTCGATTTGGGAACCAAGGTTGTGCATGTGCGGCTTCTTGCGACAGGAGCTGCCCTCGACATTCGCGACGTGCATCTGCTGGCGAATCGCGAAGGCGACCTCGCGGCAGCGGCGGCCCAAATTCATCCATCGCAATTGCCGCTCGCCGTCGACTTCACGTTTTCAATTGCCGTGCCCGGCCTGAGTGCCGACTATGTGCGGCGAGACTTTCAGGCATTGAGCGCGGCAGACGAGCTCGTCGAATGCGACCTTCCCACGTTGGTCGGGCGTCTGCGCGCCATGCCCGCTGCCACAGGCAACGAAACAGGCACCGGATTCGGCGATCCCGTCAATCTTGTCGTGCTTGGCACGCTCGAAATGCTGCTCAGCGCGTTCTTGGCCCGTTGGGATGAAAGCGAGACAATTACGTTTTCTACGTGTGTGAAAACCGCTCGCTCGTTTCTGCTCGGCTCGCACTATCGTTATTCGCCGGTCAGTCCGCTTTATTTATTCGGTCGCAGCCAGGATATCGCGCTTCAGCGGAGCCGGCGTTCGATCAATGAACGTCTGCACCTGAGACTTTGGCAGACGCCGCTGCGTTTTCAGCAGAATCCCGTGTGGGTCGGCCAGGTGAGTCGCGACATCGGAGTTCGATTCACGACCAAGACGTGGAATTTAACCACCCACCGGATCGATCCCGACGTCGATGAATCCCGAGATTACGTCGTCGAAGATCTGCTGCAAGCCGAGCGCGTTGAAGCCGCGGGCTATCTGGACGGCGTTGGTGCCTGTGATCTGGCAACCGCACGCCGCAACCTGACCGGCGACTCCTATTTCACCGATGGGAAGCGCGCCGTGATTTTGCTTTCAAGTGCGCGGACGAAGCCGCGGTTTGTCGCGTGGTAACCTCAATCTCAATAATCTGGGTTAGCGACGTTGATCGTCAGACTGACTAGAATCTCGGACGGTCTTCGCTAAGGAATTAATCGTGGAAGCCATTGAATCCGCAGACACTACCGACCGGTCGTCGGGCGTTCTCTCCCGTTTCGAGCGGAGACTTTTTGTTACGGCGATGACCTTGCTCGTCATCGTCATCCTCGTCTATTTGCTCAAGCAATTCTCGGTCGTGCTGCAGCAGCTCTTGGTCGCGGTCTTCATGGTCTATCTGATCGCGCCGATTCACACCTGGCTCGTGCGCCACGGCGTGCCGTACCTGGCCGCGTATACCGTCATTGCTCTCGTCATCTTGCTGGCGTCCTACGCCTTCGGCCAAATGATCTATCGCAGCGTAGAACATCTCGCCGCCAATGTGCCCGTCTATCGCGAGCACTTGAACACGACCTTTCAGAATCTGATTCGGAAAGCGCCCGGCGTCGATCGCCAACAACTGGAACGTTTTTTCGCGAGCGAAAGCGACTTCATTAATACCGGAATGACGGCGCTCTTCAGCGCCGCGGGTACGTTTTTTGGCTTTCTCTCGGAACTGATTGTCATTTTGGTCTACCTGGCCTTTCTGCTTGCGGAAAAAGCGGGTCTTGGCCGGCGAATTCAGGCCTCTTTCGACCCCGCGGCAGCGGGACAAATTCTGTCGGTCATTGAACGTATCAACACCGCGATCAGCCGGTATGTGGCGATTAAGACACTGATCAACATGGCCGTCGGTGCGCTGACATCCCTCACACTCTGGTTGTTTCGCGTCGACTACGCCCTGCTGTGGGGCATTCTGGCCTTTCTTTTGAATTACATCCCCTACCTGGGGAGCGTTATAGCGATCATTCCCCCGGTGCTGTTGAGCCTGGTGCAATTCGAGAGCGTGGGCTGGTCGGCCGTGATTCTGGTGACGTTGCTGATCATCCACAATGGGATTGGCTATTTTGTCGAGCCGCGTTTGACCGGGAATCAAGTGGATTTGAGCCCTGTCGTCGTGCTGCTGGCATTGGCGTTCTGGGGCTCAATCTGGGGGCCAATCGGCATGCTCTTGGCAATCCCGCTGACCGTGGTGATCAAGACGATTCTGGAGAACATCCCGGAAACCAGGCCGTTCGGGCGCATGCTGTCCAGCGATTGACAGGGCCGCAAACGCCGCAAGACGTCAAATCTCCGCAAAGCGCACCAAAAAGTGGCGGAGTGCCGGAGGCTCTGAGATAATTCGCAGGCCCTTCAGCTTTTCGCGATCGCGAAAGACCTCGATCGTGGCCTCGACCACGTAATCCATATGCGATTGCGTGTAGACGCGCCTTGGAAAGGCGAGGCGAACCAGTTCGAGCGCGGGGGCGGCATGTCCTCCGCCTCCGAACATCACCGAGCCAATCTCCACGCCCCGAATGCCGGCGTGGCGATAGAGCGCCACTACCAACGACTGACCGGGAAACTGGGACGGTGGTATGTGCGGACAGAATGCGGCCGCATCAATGTAGACGGCGTGTCCGCCGGGCGGCTCGATGATCTGAATTCCCGCCGCCAGAAGACGTTCGCCAACGTACTCGGCGCTGCGAATGCGGTAGCACAGGTAATTTTCATCGAGCACCTCTTGGAAGCCCTGAGCCATCGCAGCCAGGTCGCGCCCGGCGAGCCCGCCGTACGTGACATAACCTTCCGTGAGAATCAGCAAGTTGCTTGCCCGCTGGAAGAGCGCCTCTTCGCGCACAAGCAGCACGCCGCCAATGTTCACCAGGCCGTCCTTCTTGGCGCTGATCGTGGCACCGTCGGCCAGGTCGAACATGTCGCGCACGATCGCCCTCACGGAACGGTCGTGCTGACCGCTTTCTCGCTGCTTGATGAACCAGGCGTTCTCGGCAAAGCGGCACGCGTCGAGGAAGAGCGGCAGGCCGTACCGATCGCAGACCTTGCGAATCGCCCGCAAGTTTTCCAGGCTCACGGGCTGGCCGCCGAAATTGTTGCTGGTGACCGTGCACATCACGACCGGAATATTGGGCGGACCGACCCGCTCGATGAGCGATTCGAGCGCCGCGACATCCATATTCCCTTTGAAGGGATGCGCGAGGCGCGGTTGTCTGGCCTCGGCAATCGGCAGATCGACCGCCTCCGCGCCGGAATGCTCGATATTCGCGCGGGTCGTGTCGAAATGCGCATTGCTGGGAACGACCCGCCGTTCCCCACCCACCAGCTCGAACAAAATCCGCTCGCTGGCCCGTCCCTGATGCGTCGGCAAAATGTGGTGAAAGCCGGTGATCTTGCGGAGGACGCTTTCGAAGTGGAAGAAATCGGGTGAGCCGGCATAGCTTTCGTCGGCCGCCATGACGCCCGCCCATTGCAGGCTGCTCATGGCGCCGGTGCCGCTGTCGGTCAAAAGATCGATGAGCACATCCGCGGCCGGAATCAGAAACATGTTGAACCCGGCCTCCCTCACGATTGCCTCGCGCTCTTCGCGGGTGCGCATCTGCAATGGCTCGACGACCTTGATCCGGAAGGGCTCGATAATCGTTTTCATGAACTGCCGATCTGTCGACGGAAAGAGATGGGGACAGTCAGGGGAGCGGCCGTTTTTGAGGCACGCTGGCCAAAGGTTTCCTCATTGAATGTGCGAAAGGCAGCGTTGGGTCCCCGAAGAACATGAACTTCATTCCCTGAAAGAAAATCGACGGCGGATACCAATCGTTATTGGGGACCAGTTTCGCCAACTTTTCTTGGTCGTAGTAATACCGGATTGCAGCGGCCCAGCAATCGCCCACCAGCGGTTGTTCAGAGCGCCGCATGGCCGCGAGAAAACCTTCGGCGAGAGTGATG
>CAYWOV010000131.1:0-7049 GCA_964459965.1 uncultured Planctomycetaceae bacterium
GCCTGTCTTTGTTCCACCTCGCACTTTCCACGTCCCTTTATCGGGAGCAAAGCCTCCCTCGAAATGGACGTCGCCCAATCCGGGCAATTGTGCGGTCGCCTCGATGGTGAATTCGCGGTGGGCGGAGGGAATCAGCCGCACGGACGACTGCTGGACATGAAAGGCGCTGGTCGGTCCGCTCGCGCGTGCCAACTTTACTCCGACCTGCATGTCTTCAAAGCTAATTTCGGGACAGGGGTCTTCGGGCCGTGCCAACTTGAGTTTCTGCCAGTTCCAGGCACCCTGCGAATCGCGGACAAGTCGCACGTCGGGGTGAAGAATGCGGAGCGAACGGACGTCGATAACCTGGTCTTCCGAAAGTTCCTGCCCGTCGACTGTGACGACGATTTCGACACAGCGGGCCACGGGCTCGTCGAGCCCTTTTGCGGAAAGCCGGACGTCGTAGAGGTGAATCTTGCGACTCCAATCGAACCGCGCACGTCCGATGGAGATGACCGCATTCGGGATGCGTTTTAGAAAGGCTTCCTGGGCCTTAACTCGAAGCAATTCGTCCGTTTGCAAGAAGAACCAATAGGCGTACCCGCCCCCGCCAGCACTTCCCAGTGCCAGGATCGCTGCAATCCATTGCAACGTCTTGCGGACCATCATGGTTCCACTTATGCGGCCGGTTGAGCCGCCCGGGCGAAGCCCTTCCAGATGCAGCGAATGCCGACCGCGGCCGCGATGCACAGTGGGTATTCGGCCGGCAGCCGGTAACGGAGCGAGCCGAGAAAAACTGCGTGAATGGCCGAAAAATACAGGATTGGCCCCAGAATGAGCGTCCAGGCCCAAAAATTCCGCGGTCCGCAAAACCATCCCAGACACGCGGCCAGCACGACCGGAATAAAGTAAGCCGCGACGGCAATTTGCAGACCAAGCCCCGAAAATTGCTCCGCGTTTGGCCAAGGCATCCAGAACCGCAACACCTTGTCGACTGTGAGCCGCAGAGCCTGTCGCGGGTGATCACGGACAAAATCCCACGCCTTCTGGCGGTAATAACGGTCGACGTCATATTCCGACATGCGGTCCATCAAGCGGTCCTGCTCGAAAAACTCCATTTCGCTTTCGCCGTTGGCTTGGGGATTCAATCCGTCGTACAGACTCGGTCCGACCCAGAGTGTGGTCCAGACCCAATGCCCCGTCACCTTGAAATTGCGATAGGCCCAGGGGAAAAGGCTTCCGTACGCCAAGGCCACCAGCATGGCTGCGATGGCCAGGCACTCCCACAGCGGTCGGCGCCGGCTGAACCATGCGACAAAAATCACCGCAAAACAGGGTGCCGCAAGCAGCCAACTTGGCCGCACATAGACGGCCAGGCCGATGGTTGCGCCAGTGACCGCGGCCCAAACCGCGACACGACCGCGAGATTCGCCTTGCGCCGCCGAAACCAGACGGGCCATGCACAACAGGCTTGTGAGAAGGATCGCCGCGAAAAGCGTCTCGCTCAACAGGATCACGCTGAATCCGAGGAGTGGTGGGGCGATCGCCGTGATGGCTGCCGCGATCGTCCCCGTCGGTCCATCAAACAGAATGCGACCGAGCAGAGCGACCAGCCCGCAAGCCAAGGTGCCGACGCAGGCCATCAGGAGTCGGGCGACAAAATGGTCTTTGTCCGGCACGCCGATCGCCCTCGACAATTGAATCGCGCCGGTCACAAACGCGGGATAACCGGGCATTCGCAAAACGTACCGGTGATAAAGTTCGTAGGGTTGGCCGTCGGCAATTTGTCGGCCGAGGTCCCAATACCCTTGGGCGTCGCCCATGATCAGAAAGGGGCGCTTCTTATTGACATCCAAGTCATGTTGCAGCCAGAACGCAGCCCCAACGCGGAGCACGAGCGCCGCCGAAATGATCCAAAACAGCGGGCTGCGGTGCATCGTCAATTCCGGCACCCCTAGTCATCGTGGCGTCACCCACGCGGCGGCTCACGTAACAACCAAAAAATCGCGGAATCGTACGGCTGCCCCCGTAAGATGGTCAATACCAAGGGTGACAGGGAAGCTGCGGCAAAATGGGCGGCTTTCGTCCGAATGCCATCGTCACGAGTTTTTTCGAGTGAGCCAAAGGAAGAGACAATGGTCTCGAATGCTGAACTGCCTTTTCTGCTGGATTACCTGCCCCGATTGCCAAGAAATAAAGACGTCGGAATCGGTTGCGTAGGGGCGGGGTTCGTCATGGATGAATGCCATCTTGTCGCCTACCGTGCCGCTGGCTTTCGGCCCGTCGCAATTTCGTCTCGGACAGCACAGCACGCGGCGGATGTCGCAAATCGTCATTCAATTCCCACAGTCCATTCTGATTATCGAATGTTGTTGGCCGATTCGCGAGTTGAGGTTGTGGATATTGCTGTGCCTCCCGACGTGCAAATCGACGTAGTCCGCGAGGCGGTACGTCATGCCGACCATGTGCGAGGCATCCTTGCGCAGAAGCCGCTGGGCGTCAATCTGTCGCAGGCAAAAGAAATCGTCGAGCTGTGCCGAAACGCCGGCATCACGCTCGCGGTCAATCAAAATATGCGGTACGACCAATCGATCCGGGCGTTGAAGAGCCTGCTATTGCGAGGCGAGTTAGGCACGCCTGTCTTGGCGACAATAGAAATGCGGGCCATTCCGCATTGGATGAGCTGGCAGGAGCGGCAGGGATGGGTGACGCTGCGGATTATGAGCGTCCACCATCTTGATGCGTTCAGATTTCTTTTCGGTGATCCGGCCCGCGTCTTCGCCAGCGTTCGACCCGACCCCCGAACATCCAAGAAATTCGCCCACGAGGATGGCATCTGCCTCTACATTCTGGAATACGACGACGGATTGCGCGCCGCCGCTTGGGACGACGTTTGGGCTGGACCGGCCCTCGAAGGAGCGGCTGCCGACCCAGGCATTCGCTGGCGCGTTGAGGGGACCGAGGGAATGGCTCGCGGCACAATCGGCTGGCCCGATTATCCGCAGCGAACCCCCAGCACGCTCGAATGGACCACCGTGCGGGCTGACAGTCAGTGGTTCAAGCCGACTTGGCGTGAGGCTTGGTTCCCCGACGCTTTTGCAGGCCCCATGGCCCAGTTGCTCTGCGCACTCGAAGAGGGGAGCGAACCCGAGATCAGCGGCGCGGACAACTTGCGAACCATGGCGCTGGTCGACGCATGCTACGCATCGGCTCGCGAACACAAAGTCGTCTCGCTCACGTAGGGCGAAGCTGCCAGCTTGCCACTAATTCAATCGTGAAGAATGGCAAGCAGGCAGCTTGCCCTACGAAGGTGTGTCCGATCGGAAATCAGGGCGACGACTCTTCGTACCATTTCGCCAGTTTCCGCATATCGCCGGTCACCGTCCGCGAAGCGGCGAAAAGGACGATGGCCAGGCCGAAGCAAAAGAGCGGAACAACATACATCGCCTGATGTAGCCCCACCGCTCGAAACTGCTCGGGCGCATGGCCGGCAATCAGCGGTTGGCCGGCGGCCGTCGCCGCCTGGATTGCGAACTTGTCGCTCATCAAGCCCAAGACGTATGTGCCAAAGGCTCCGCCCAAGACATACATCACGAAAAAATACAGGGCCATGGCCGTTCCGCGCAGACCGGGCTCAATGACATCCTGAATTGCCGCGTAAACGCCTGCGTAATAGACGTACATCAGCATGACACCGACGCCGACCCACAGCATGAAACTCCACACTTGATCTGGTGGTCGGGACACACCGACATAAAGGCAGGGCGCCGACAAAAGCATTGCGGCCGACGCGACCAACAGCCGCCCATTGGACCGAACCTTTTGGACGCGATCTGCCACCCAGCCGCCGCAGAGGAGTCCGATAACGCCAACGGCGCCGAGAATGACTCCTGCCACAAGTCCTGCGTTCTGGTCGGTCAGCTTGTAATAACGTTTGGCCAAAGCCGGCACGAAGCCATTGAGTGCATACATATTGAAGTTGTGCAGCGCCCCGGAAAGGATGATCCACACAATGGTCGGCGTCCCCAGGACGAGCAGGTACGGAGATCCGGGGCGCTGCGGCATGACGGCGGGCGCCGCGCCTGCCGCCTTCCGTTCCGCCTGGCCGCGTTCGGGCTCCCGGATAAAAAGCGTCAATAACCCGCAAAGAAGTCCCGGCACACACGCCACAAAGAATGCCGTTCGCCAACTGGATAATTGCACGATCGCCCCGCTCAGCCAGTTGCTAAAGAAAATTCCCAGCGGCAGCCCCAACATGAAAATCGACAGGGCACGGCCACGCTGGTGTGGCGGAAAAAGGTCGCCGACGAGCGAATTAGCGGCAGGTGCACAGCTCGCCTCACCGATTCCGACACCCAAGCGAGCGGCGAACATGGATGCGTAGTTCCAGGTCGCGCCCGAGGCGGCCGTCAACAAACTCCAGATCGTCACGCCGCCGCTTAAAATCCGCGTGCGTGAGAAACGGTCCGACAACCGCCCCAAGGGAACGCCGACGGCGGCGTAAATCAAAACAAACGCGGTTCCGAGAATCCCCATGTCGGTGTCCGACAGGTTCCATTCTTTGCGGACGGGCTCGGTCACGGCCGCGATGATCTGCCGGTCGTAGAAATTCATCATGTTGATGGCGAACAAGACGCCCAGCGCAAACCATGCCTGCCGCCTCGAGTACAACATGATGAAAACCTCGTAGCGGTCGTCGGGATTTGGTGCAACCGCGCTGGCTGCACTTGTTGACGGCGTCGACTCAGATGTTTTTCAACACGATGCGGTGCACCACAACGGCGACGTCGTCACAGTAGTCGATCGCCTCTTCGACGAGTTGATGCAATTCTTTCCACTTGATCACCTGAAAGGGATCGAGGCCGCACTCAAATAGCTCGGCCAGCATTTGGTGATGGATCGTGTCGCCTTCCTCCTCAGCCTCGTGAACGGCGATCATCAAATCGTCCAGCGACTGGCCCGGCTTGCGCCGCTTGCGATCCTTCATGTGTCGCACCGCATGCACCGCGTCGGCCATCAGGCGACTGGCTTTGACCAGCACGGCGCACTGATTGATGAATTCCTGCCGGACCGAATCGACCTTGTAAAACATCATTCGCTGTGCGACCGCGTCGATCATGTCGACGACGTCGTCGATCCGCGTGATCAGGCTATGGATGTCTTCGCGGTCGATCGGCGTGATGTACGTCTGTTCGAGCCGGTCGAGCGTCTCGTGCGTGACCCGGTCGCCGGCATGCTCTGCATCCATGATTTCGGACACAAGTTCGTGCCGTCGTCCGTTGGTCGCCTTAGCTGACTCTAACAGCAACTCGGCGCTGCGTACGGCGTTGTCGACGGCCCGATCGAAGCAGTCGTAAAACTCGTAATTCTTCGGCAGGAGACCGAACATTGCATCCTCATCAGCGATGGCCGGCACGTGCGCCACGGAAACCGTCGCCGACGAGCATATTGCAGCACGGGTGGCTACTCAAGCCGCTGGCGTGAACTGGCAGACGGTCGCCACTTAGCCGTTGATTTCGTCAAACCACTGCGGCTCGAGCTCTTTCGTGTTGCGCTCGATTCCCAATACGATCGTGCGCTGGTGACAACCATTACGCGTGGTCACAACGGCATCGATGACCTGCCGCCCTTCGGGAAGCGAGAAGCGATGCGAAAATGTCCCGTCCCGGCTGACCGGAATGCGGTCTCCCAGCAGTTTCAGCTCCGCGTGAGGGTCTGTCGAGCCGTGAAGGATCAACTCCGCGTGCAACCGCAATTCGACAGGCGGCGGAAGGATTGTCTCGCTCTCCCCGTTGGCAGACACGGCTTTGATCACTGTCCCGTTTCCATTTGCAGGCTTGGACGTGGGAAGCGCTCGAAGATCGTACGAGGGCATCTTTTCGAAATCGAGCATCGATTCCGAGGTGCCTCGCGTTGGGCGCTGCCTGGCCGCATCGCGGGTTCGCAACGAGTGTGACCCTGGTCGGGGCGTTTGCACACGGTTCGATTGGGCCATCACGAAAAACAGTCCATTTGGCGCGCGATAGCCGATCTGGACCTTGTATGTCCGCGGTGGGTGCTGCACGGGCAGATACCAATGGTCGACGTCGCCGTGAATCTCGACGTCCCGCACTCGCACTTGAGAGGAAGTTGCGCCGTCATCGGTGGTCACGTCAAAGACGCGCAGCACGGGAACCGCATGATGCCATCGCGTTCCAAGTGCGGCTTCGGCGCGATCGAGCATGTCTCGTGAAAGGGTCCAGCAAACATGCACCCAAAAGGGATCAGGTGCCTCAGCCGTCATCGTGTCGCGGACGTTTCCGGGTGCGGTCGCGGCGGCGGACGACTTCAGGAGCCGGCGACCGTTAAGGCGGCCTCCGCCCACAGCGCGATGCGCCGCCGGGGAACCATTTCTGAGGACACTACTTCCGTTCTCCCGATGGCGACCGTTCGCAGCGACCGCCATTGAATCGTCACGGACGCGAGTCGCATTCCCATTCACGGGGCGGCGCAGACGCGAGGCCAGGGCGGCGACCAACTCGTCCTTGGTCATTTCGTGCCATCCCGCGATTTGATGTTTTTTCGCGCGGGCAGCGAGAGCCTTGCGGGTCAGACCACGAAGGGACGCGAGAGTCATAACGGACCGCCAGTGACCGCGGATTCTCGTAGTTAGGAATGAACCAAGCTCGGCAATTTCGTAGCGAGAAGACCCGCGGATGTCTTTCTCGCGGCCGAGTTTGGTGGCGATCCGTGCCCGTAATGTCCGAAGAACTCGGAGATGGAACAATCAATTGAACGACGAGTTTGTCTTCCATCGGTTCTAGCAGTCCCCTCCGGAAAATTGCAATTTCAGTGTCTGGAAAAACTGCGCTTGAATTCTGTCTGGAATTCATAAGTCATTTTAATGTAATAACTTGTGGCGTATGCGATCGCTTGTACGCACGGCCAATCGTCTAATGGCAAATACGCATGTACACATGAATACATTATTGCGATTTTTCCGTAGTCCCGGCGTGGTGCGTTTGACGTCCGCTTTCAGGATCGGATCTGCCGCGCAAAGGTGGGAGTTGGTAGCTAACGTGCGATTTATC
>CAYWOV010000132.1:0-7010 GCA_964459965.1 uncultured Planctomycetaceae bacterium
CGATTACGAAAAAGACCTGAAACGACCGTTGAGTGCTCGCAACGAGTTGTTTGCCGCCGGCGGTTTTCGATTGCACTTTGGCTTCCGCCACACGCTGACCAGGGGCTCCGTGCTCGCCTGCTGCGGCGGCCGGTTCACCGCGCGCAGCGAGTGAGTCGGACTTGCCAGCTGGGGATGCCATCGCCGGCACGTGTTCGGGAGCCTTGCGTCTAATGCCCAACTCGCTGTCCTTTGACGCGTCATAAGACGAGACGTTGTCTGCAAAGATCCTGTCGACGGCGGCATGCGGAAGGCTCAGCACGGTCGGGGACGGTGACGCAGAGCGATCTCCGCTCTGGCCGGAGGGCGAAACGGGGTGGTTCGCATATTCCGCGAGCTTCGCAGCCGAGATGGTGTTCGTGAGTTGGGCCTGCTGAAAGTGACTCTCCTTCTGCACGTCTTTGAGGACGCCAACGAGTTCATCGCGACTGCCCTCGATGTAAACGCAGATCAGATCGCCGGCAGTATTCAGCCCTTTTCTGTCCTCGATGGAGACAGCTTTCTGGCCATCGGCAAATCGACCTCTCAAGAGCTTCTCCTCTTCACCCTTCACGTAACGCCTTGCGTCGCGCACCAGCAAGCTTTGAAGTCCCCCGACGCCGGCCGTCTGGTTGACGACGGTAAGCCGCACAACGGCCACTTGATCCCCGATTCTCTCAAGCGCCTCGACGACGTCGCCTTCCTTGGCAGTCTTCAGGTCAGCCGGAAAAACCAATTGGGACGCGTTCGGCATCGGCAAATGTGCGGGCGAGGAAGTTGCCGCAATTGCCGCCGGACGCAGTCCCGGTGACGGCGGCGCAATCGCCATGGAAGTCGGCAGTTTGGCCATCTTGTCCAGTGCGACAGGTTTTCGTGCTGCCGACGTCGGCGCAGCGGCCGCAATTGCCACTGTTTTGGATCGCTCGAGTAGCGACCGCTTCGCGGACGCCTCGACGAGCGCAGGCTCATTGAGAGCCAACTCATCCTTCCGGCCGTGTAGATTGATGAACAACATCGCGACAACAGCGGCCGCCACCAATCCTACGGCGCTCAAAATCCAGGCCCGGCGCGACGGCGGCTCGAGATGCGAATCACAATCGACAATTCCCGCGGCCTCGAGCGGAATGAGCGTCTCACGTTCGGCCTGCTGCATCACGGCCGCAGCAAACTCCGGAGGAACCGTTTGGCGCGACAGCCCGTGTAGCAATTCAGACAGTCGCTGATAGTCCTGCAACTCTTGCTTGGCCTGTGGCGAATTTCGCAAGTGGCTTTTGACCACCGCGTCTTCGTCCGGAGTTGCCTCGCGGTCGAGAAAGGCAGAAAGTAGATCGTCGGGAATCTTTGATTTCATAGCGGAAAGTAGGGCATTCAGAGCGCAATTGGCGCGCCGGCCTTCCTCTTTAGACGCCGACACGACCGGAAAGGTTCCAAGAATTCTCGCCGAAAGGGTAATTCTAAGGCAAGAGCTGGCTGATGCTTAGGGAAAATTCGTGCGAACGTGTGCCGTTTGTCGGCGGAGAGCCCAACCTCTGCCAATTGATCGTCGGTTTCGCAGCCCAAACCGAAGCCAACTCGTTTGTCATTCGCCGCTTAGATCGCCGCATCTAGTGCCGATTTTGCGACAAGGGCGACAAATCGGGGATACGACACGTCCCATCTTGGGTGATTGCTCGGCTCGAAAGTCACCGGCGCACTCGACGCACGGACCACCTCGCGCAGGTCGGCAAGGCTGCCAAGTTCGCCGGCTGAGCGAGCCTGAATTAGCAGATTGCCCAGAACCGTCGCTTCGACCGGGCCAGCCACAACCGGCCTCCCGCAGGCGTCGGCCGCCAATTGGTTTAACGATTCGTTCTGGCACCCTCCGCCCACGATGTGAATCGTCTCGATCCGCGTACCGGTCAATTCTTCGAGCCATTCGAGGACCATTCGGTATTTGAACGCCAGGCTTTCGAGGCAGCAGCGGATCAATTCCCCTTCACTCTGCGGGACCGGTTCTTCATGACGGGCGCACCAATCGCGGATCGCTGCCGACATGTCATCCGGTTTGAGGAACGCGCGGTCATCGGGATTGACGAGCGACCGCAACGGCTGCGCTTGAGCGGCCAGCGCTGTCAATTCGGCGTAACCGTAATTCTTTCCTTGGCGCTCAAAGGCTCGACGGCATTCTTGGACGAGCCACAACCCCATGATGTTCTTCAGCAGGCGATAAGTGCCGTCGATTCCGCCTTCATTGGTGACGTTCAATTCCAAGGCGCGGTCGGTGAGAACAGCCCGTTGGACCTCAACACCCATAAGGGACCACGTTCCCGAACTGATGTAGGCCCAATTTGGCATTCCCGTCTTCCGCGTGGGAACGGCCGCCACGGCGGAGGCCGTGTCGTGGGTGGCCGGCGCGACAATTTCGATTCGCCCGATCCCGGTCCGCGCGGCAATCGTTTCGCGAAGCCGGCCAAGCTTTGTGCCAGGTTCGACAATCTCGGGGAAGAGTTCCAGCGGCAACTCGAATTTGCGGAGCATGTCGAACGCCCACTGGCCGGCCGTGGGGTGGAAACATTGCGTTGTTGTCGCATTCGTGCGTTCGACAACTCGGCTGCCGGAAAGGCACCAATGAAAGAAATCGGGCATCAGCAGCAGGCGATCCGCCAAAGCCAGCAGGTTGGAGTTGGTCTTTTGGAACGCTAGAAGTTGAAACAGCGTGTTGAACTCCATGAACTGCAGGCCGGTCTGCGCGAAGATCTCGCGTTTGGGAACGCGGCCGAACGCATGAGCGAGAATTCCTTCCGTCCGCCGATCCCGGTAGTGGTACGGCATCCCCAACATTTCGCCGGTGCGCGAGAGCAGCACATAGTCGACGCCCCAAGTGTCGACGCCGACCGAGACGATCGGCTTGCCGAGTGTCGCCGCGGCCTTGGTCAGGCCGTCCTGAATTTCCGACCAGAGCCGCAAGGCGTCCCAGCGCAATGTGTCGCCGACCGAAACGGCCCCGTTTTGAAACCGGTGCACTTGTTCAATGCGAATTTGGCGGCCGTCGAATAAACCAGCCATGACGCGGCCGCTTTCCGCACCGAGGTCAACACCAAGAAAGCACGTCTCGGTCATTTCTTGCCGAGTCTCCGTTGTTGGGCGAAGAATTCCTGGAGCAACCTCCGCGATTCGTCCTGCATGATTCCGCCCATGACGACCGCTTGATGATTAAGCCGAACATCGCCGGTGATCTGAAACAGAGTGTGGCATCCCCCGGCTTTTGGGTCCGCCGCACCGTAGAAGACCGTCGGAATGCGGGCCTGCACAATTGCGCCGGCACACATTGGGCACGGCTCGAGCGTGACATACAGCGTACAATCCAAAAGTCGCCAGGATCCGAGCGCTTCGGCAGCCTGGGTCATGGCAATCATTTCGGCATGGGCGGTCGGATCCTGCAGCGTTTCCCGCTGGTTGCCGGCCGCCCCGATAACGTGGTCTTCGTGAACAATCACAGCGCCGATCGGCACTTCTCCCGCTTCAAACGCGGCCTGAGCCTCGTCCAGGGCGGCTCGCATCCAATGTTCGTGTAACTGCAGCGGATTTTCGTACGAATCCAAGCAAATGCCCCAATCAACGAGACGGTTGGCGGCTACTCCACACTGCAAGCATAACAGGTGGCCAACTCGATCATTCCGCTCACGATCGCAAATTGCCGGTGCGATTGGCCAGGCTTTCACTTGTTTCCAGGGTTGCAAGAACAGTGTCCGGCTATAATAATTCTGGTTTCGACTCGCAGTTCGGGTTCCCGGGGGAAGGTATCGGCGGACTATGGCCACATTGAACAGGATTGAGATCAAGAAGCGCCGGAAGAAACGAGCCCGGCTCAAGAAGAAACTGCGGTGCCGCTTTTGTCCAGATGGCTGCAATCATTCGCCGCGCCCGATCTACGTGGACTTTAAAGATCTGAAGACATTGCGGCTAATGATCGACCGGGAGGGGCACATTCAGTCACGTCGCCGAACCGGAAACTGCGCAAAATATCAACGCGCGGTTCGACGGGCGGTTTTGGTCGCACGGTTCATGGGATTGCTGCCTTACGTGCCGGAAGAATAAATCAGTCTGCGCCGGTCATGCGAATGGCTCAGCGGGTGCTGAGCCGGACGCTTTCATTCGGGCCGCATCGCGCGATGATATTAACCCGAGGTTGGCGCGCCGCAGAGACGAAGCCCGCCTCCGGAGTGTCGTTCCCGGGCGATCCAGTTTTGAGAATTAATTAAGACGATTTGGAATAGGGGAGGAGTAGCCGTATGGTCCATCCGGGAGTCGCCAGCCCCATTCATCGTGGAAACACATCCCTGGCACCTCTTGAAGCCGTCAATGTCCGCGAACTCTTGCTCGAATCGCCGACATTCGGTCCGGAACAGGTCGAGAAGCTGCGACGCGCCATGTCGGGCGACCAACTCGCAATCGCCCGGCAATGCTTCGCTGAGTTGCGCGACCTGGCGGAGGCCGAAATGCCCGAACGTCGCGCGCTGATCGTTGCGGGTATCGTGGCATACCTGTTGGGGCAACATCAGCTGGCCGTGCGATATTTGAGTCAGGTTTCTGGCGTCGGGATCGCCGACTATTACCGGGCGCTCGTTCTGTTGGGCCAGGAGCGCCATGCGGAAGCCGCTCAAGCGTTCGAGGACGCGGCCAAGAACGGGTACGACGCGATCCAGTGCCGCCTTTCCAAGGCTGGCGCCATCCGACTGTCCGGCCGATTGGAGGAAGCCGAAAAGCTGCTGCGAGAATCGGCTCGCGAAGGGGCCACTCGCGCCGAGTACTCTCACCAGATGGGCTGTATCCGGGCTGACTACGGCGACATCTTCGGCGCGATCGAATACTTCGAGCGGGCCGTCGATATGGACCCGCACCACACGGCGGCCCTGTTCCGCCTCGCCAACGAGATGAATCTTCTGGGCAACGACGCCGAGGCGATTCGCCTGTACGAGCAGGCCCTGTCGCGGCCTCCCTATTACGTCAGCGCGCTCATTAACCTCGGCCTGTTGTACGAGGACACCGAGAATTATCCGGCGGCCGCCTTCTGCTTCCGCCGAGTCCTGCAATTTCATCCGAACCATCAACGTGCGCAGCTTTACCTGAAGGACATCGAAGCTGCAGGCAACATGTACTACGACGAGGATGCGGCCCGTCAGCAACGCGACCTCGAGCAAGTCATGCGGATTCCGATCGGCGATTTCGAGCTTTCGGCCCGCAGCCGGAACTGTCTGGAACGCGCCGGCATCGACACGCTTGGCGACCTGACGGCCATCAGCGAGCACGACCTGTTGTCCAGCAAGAATTTCGGCGAGACGTCGCTGAGGGAAATTCGCGAGATCCTCAAGACGCGAGGCCTGGCGATCGGGCAATTTGCCGCGCGCTCACCCTTGTCCGCGCCCGTGTTTCACCCGGAGACGATTTCGCCGCAGGAACAAGCCTTGCTCGAAACGCCCGTCAGCGATCTCAACTTGTCGGTGCGCGCGAGAAAATGCCTGTCCCGCCTCGGATTGGTCGCCGTCGCTGATCTCGTTTCCAAGACGGCAGACGAACTGTTGTCGGTTCGCAATTTCGGAGTGACTTCGTTGAACGAAGTTCGCGCCAAGCTCAACGAGTTGGGCATCCGCTTGCGAAACGATTAAGGGCTGTTCTTTAGATCCTCGGTTGGTGGGGCAAGCGGCAGCTTGCCCCACAATTCCATGGACAGCGTCAAGTCCCTGATCGCGGACAATTACGCGCGGGTCTCTCAACGGATGGAAGAGACCTGCCGCCGCGTCGGGCGGCGCACGTCGGACGTGCGACTCGTCGCCGTCACCAAGTCGGCAGACATCCGCAGCATCCAAGCACTGTTGACACTCGGCGTCCGCGACCTCGGCGAAAGCCGTCCTCAGAAGCTTTGTGATCGTGCGGCGGTGCTCGATCGAGCCGTCGAGTGGCACCTGATCGGTCACTTGCAGCGTAATAAAATACGCAAGGTGCTGCCGGTTGCGTCGTGGATTCATTCGGTCGATAGTCTGTCACTCCTGGGGCGACTCGACGAGGTTGCCGGCGAGATCGGCATGCGGCCGAAACTGCTCTTGGAAGTCAATGTGTCGGGTGAAGAGGCGAAAGGCGGCTTTCAGCCGAGCGAGCTAGTCGACGCGTGGCGCACCGGCATCGCGACTTCCCATGTCGAGATTGCCGGGCTGATGACGATGGCTCCCTGGACAGAATCGCCCGAAGCGGCTCGGCCCGTCTTTTCAGGTCTCCGCGTGATTCGCGATCAATTGCGGGCAATTTCGTCGGCAGCCATCTTGCCGGAGCTCTCGATGGGGATGAGCGGCGACTTTGAGGTGGCTATCGAGGAAGGGGCCACCTTGGTACGCGTCGGCACAAGCCTGTTTGAGGGGTTGGAAAGCCACGATGCTTGAACTTCAGCCGGCGGACGAAGGGACACTTGTGCCCGTCCGGGCTCAGTCGAAAGCGCGGCGCAACGCAATTGTGGGAACACATTCCGGGCGGTTGCGGATCGCGGTGACCGATCCGCCCGACAAAGGCAAAGCGAACAAGTCGATTGCCCAACTGTTGGCCGCGGCTTTGAACGTCGCGCCCTCCCGGGTGCTACTCGTCGCTGGCCCGACATCTCCGATCAAGAGGTTTCTGATACTGGGCCTGTCGCCCGAGACTGTCCGCGACTTGCTGGCGGAGCATACCGGGCCGAACTCACGTTGACGGAGCGCTCGGGAGCAGGGCACAGCTTGTCGGTGTTTCTCCGCGACAGACGACGCGGGATTCGCCGCTCAACTCTCGCGCCTCGCCACGCGTCGTTCGCCTGGGGCGCCTTCTTTGGCTTTCAATTGCCACTGGAAGAGGACGTGGATTTCTCGGCGCAGCTCGCGGAGCGTGATCGGCTGGACCAGAACCCGCGACGTGCTCGTCTGCTCGAGCTGCGGGCGGAGTGCCGCTTGACGTTCGGCGAGCACAGCAATATTCACGAATCGCTCGGCATT
>CAYWOV010000133.1:0-7003 GCA_964459965.1 uncultured Planctomycetaceae bacterium
GTCTCTTCCGCAATGGCCCGCTCGACGGCGGTCGCCATCTCGAGCTGCTGCGGCCGATGCTCATAAGACGGCAGCCGTTTGGCTATGCGTCCTTCTTCCCCCAGCACGGCCGTCGCATTAAGCGTCAAGTTTTCAGCCCCAAACTCGGTGCAAATTTTCGGACCCAAACAGGGGTCCAGAATGGCTCGCGGAGCAATTTTAGCCGCCGAGCGAAAAACGCAACTAACCTGCGACAAATAAACCGCTTGCGAAGAAATCGGCTCGATACGGCCACGCCAAGTTTGTCGAAACTTGGTTCAGGTTTGACCAAGTTTGCAATTTCTTGGTGTTGCCTGGACCAAGTTCTCGCCTCCTTGGCGTCTTTTTCGCCAAGTTCGCGCAAGTCACTTAGCGATTGGGAGTTTTGGTGCCTCCCGCGTGGCTTGGCAGCTTGGTGCGTCGCGCCGCCAGCTCTATTTTATCACGGCAGGCAACAACTCCAAAATTGCGCATCAGCGTTTTCTCCACAAGCCCCGGTAGATGGTCGAGCCGATTTGCCGCTTGCGGCGTTCGAAGCTCGTCTGATAATCGAGATCGTGCGCGGGCGCTTGTTCGGCGGGAGGCGGCAAGATCTCGAAGGCCGCATGATGATCCATCAGCGCCCGGATCACGCTGAAGTAATCTTCCACGTCGGTCCAGGAATGCAGCAATCCGCCCGGCTTAAGCGCGGCGGCGGCCAAATCGACGAACTCGTCCGTGAACAGCCGCCGTCGTTTGTGCTTCCGCTTCCACCAAGGATCCGGAAAGTAAACATGCACTCCCGCCACCGATCCGAGTGGAATGAGCTTTGACAAGGCCACGCGGGCGTCACCACCCAACACGCGTGCGTTGGGCTGCTCGCGTTTCCACAATCGGCGGGCGCCCCGGCGGCCCTCCTTATAGTCGAGCTCGAGACCCAGGTAGTTGTGCTCGGGGTGAGACGTTGACGCGTTGAATAAGAACAAGCCCCGCCCGCAGCCGACATCCAACTCGACGGGATGGTCGTTGCCGAAGAATTCCCTCCAGTCGATCGGTCCCGCGACGTCGGCAAGCGTGAGAAAAAACGGTTTGAGATCGACCGGTGGCTCGCCGCGCATGCGTTATTCGTCGGCCGCCGGTCCGACCTGGGCGCCGACGTGAATCGGAACGCCGATCATCGTGCCGCTGAAGACCATCTTGTCCTTGACGAATCCCTGGAAGGCGAACTCCGCACGGCGTCCCGGCTTATGGGACTTCAACTGGGCGACCAGGATCAGACGGCACGGTGGCAAGACGGGAACGCGAAAACGGACGTCCTCCATCCCGCCAAAACCCAGAAAGTCGCCGGCCAGGATATTGAACTTCCGCGCGAAGAAACTGGCGACCTGCGCGGCGCATTCGCACAAAATGACACCCGGCATGATCGGGTAGCCGGGCATGTGTCCCTCTGCCCAGAACTCACGCTCGGTAATATCCTTGTACCCGATCACGCCGTTCTTCTCCCGATCGACGAAGACCACGCCGCTGAGTTGCTCCATGTGGCCCCGCTGGGGATTGACACGGCGGATGTCGTCGATCGTGAAGATCGGCTTGTCGTAGTCGAACTTCGTGTAATCGTAAAGAGGGGGTGCAGGCATCGGTCGGAACTTGATTTCTAATACGTGAAAAGGCGAAACGGATGGTTTGCCAGTCTCGTTCGCGCCGCCCGTCAATGGCCGGCGACCTCGCGGACTTGCGCGAGGTTCGTCAACAGGCGCTCCGGCCGCAACTCCGGGTCGGCGAGTTCTTCGCGCGAGGCGGCGAAGCTGGTTTGGTCGACGGCCAACAAGGCCGTTCGCATACCGGCTTGTTTGGCCACCGCCACGTCATCGCGTAAGCGCGTTCCAACATACAGCACCTGGTGAGGGGCCACGCCCATTCGCCGGAATCTTTCCAGGGCACGCTGGTAAAGCGATTTCGACGGCTTGCGAATCCCTTCTCGACACGAGAGCGTGACGAGCGCCGGATCGAACAGTTCGTCCAGCGAACGAAGTGTACCCTGCCGCTGAAATGCTCGCAACATTTGTACCGGCGTGAACCGCTGCCCGTTCGCTACGAGGCCCACACGTTTGCCCAACAAGGGCAGGGCCCGCAGAACTTCCAACGCCCCCTCTTCCGCCTCGAACCCTTGCAGGCACGAGTGGAAAAAATACGCCACCTTTTCGGCAAACTCTTCCGGATTGCCATAAAACGAGGCGTCGTACGAAAATTCCTTTTGCTGCAACTGGCGGATCAACTTCATCCACAGGACGGCCGAATCGACCTCGGGGAATTCGCCCGGTGCGTGCGTGGTTGCCATTCGCCGTTCGTCGAGAGCCCGCGCGTAACGCACCACCATCCCTTCCCACGGCGCGCCGGGCCGGCGGGTCATGCTGTTCCACATGTTGAATTCTTTGATCGTCTTGTCCAGCGCGATTTCCATCCGCACGGTCTGCGGATGCTGCAGAAGAAGCTCGCCGTCCGAAATCCGCAGCAGCGTTCCGTACACGCTGAACGCGACAGCTCGAACGCCCACGAGCAAATTCGCGGACGGCTTGGCATTGAGCGGAATTCGTTTGGGAGGCGCCGGCCAGACGAGATTGCGGTCGGCCAGCCAGTCCGCATAGTCAGATAACGTGTTGCCCATCGCGCTCGCTTGTAGCCCGCAATCTCATGGTGTCATTTGGTTTAACGACGTCCGATTCCGTAATCCTCAATCCTAAAGCAGGCCGTGCCGTCGTGCGACATCGAACCGGGACGATCTTACGGAAGGGCGACAAGCATTTCCCCCCAGTTCGGCCATTGCATAAAATTAAGGCGTTCCAGCCGTCGGACCCATCCGCGGGAGAAAGCGTTGACGACCGAAATCGAAACTGACGGGACCCGTTCGATGACCTCAACCGGAATCGAGCCTGCTCTGGCCGCGCTCAAGCGCGGCGGGCTGGTGATCGTGGTCGATGCGCTCGACCGCGAGAACGAGGGAGACCTGATCTGTGCGGCCGAAACGATTACGCCCGAAATGGTCGATTTCATGCTGCGGATCGGCCGCGGCGTGCTTTGCGTGCCACTGACCCACGAAGCGGCCGACCGGCTCCAGCTCACCCATGCGGTTGCCAGCGAGCGGAACACGGCCCCGCATCAAACGCAATTTCTCGTGCAAGTCGATCATCGGGAAAGCGGCACCGGCGTCAGCCCGGCCAGCCGCGCTAAGACGATCCGCGCGCTGTCCAATCCGCATTCCGTCGCCGGCGACTTTGTGCAGCCCGGCCACGTGTCGCCCCTCCTGGCAAAAGAAGGAGGCGTTCTGCGGCGGGCCGGCCACACCGAAGCGACCGTCGACCTGTTAAAGATGGCCGGCCAACGTCCCGTCGGCGTGCTGATTGAAGTTTGCAGCCAACGGAACTTCGGCATGGCCGGCATGGCCGAACTCGAGGAACTCGCCGCCGAATACGAGATCCCGATCATCTCCATCGAGGAACTCATCCGTTACCGGCGACTGCGCGAGCAGCTCATCCATCGCGAAGTCGAAGTCGCCATCGAAACCGAGAACTTCGGCAAGCCCACGTTGATCTGCTATAGCGTGGCCCACGAAGACCAGGAGCCGCTCGCGTTTGTTTGGGGCGACCTGCAAGCAGCGACCAAGCCGCCGCTCGTGCGGATGCACTCCTCCTGTTTCACGGGCGACGTGCTCGGCTCGCTGCGCTGCGACTGCGGCGATCAACTGCAGATCGCGATGGACATGATCCACAAAGAAGGCGTTGGTGCCGTCGTCTATTTGCCGCAGGAAGGTCGCGGCATCGGCCTCCTGGCCAAGCTCAAGGCGTACAAGTTGCAGGATGAAGGGCTCGACACGGTCGAAGCCAACCATCGCCTGGGCTTCAAGGCCGACGAGCGCGATTACATGGTCGGCGCTCAGATCCTCAAGGACCTTGGCCTCACGAAAATCCGCGTGCTGACGAATAACCCCAAGAAGACCGACTCAGCCGTGTTTCACGGCGTCGATCTGGAAATCGTCGAGCAAGTCCCCATCATCGCGCCGCCGCTGCAAAATCGCGAGAAATACCTCGCGACCAAGCGAGACAAGATGGGCCACCTTTTGCCTTAATGAAGGATGAAGGCGGAGGGATGAAGGATGAGCCAGACAAAAAACAAGAGCCGGGGGATCTGAGGGTCCGCACGAAGCAGTTTGCGCTGCGTATCGTTCGCCTTTACTCGGCGTTGCCGAGTTCGGTGGTTGCGCAGGTGTTGGGTAAGCAACTTCTTCGATCCGGGACTTCGGTTGGGGCACATTTTCGCGAGGCGACTCGTAGTCGGTCGGACGCGGAGTTTATCAGCAAGGTCGAAGGCGCTCTGCAAGAGCTCGATGAAACGGTCTACTGGCTCGAATTGCTCGCCGAAGGCGAAGTCATCAATTCAACGCGATTGGGCGACCTCATGGAGGAAGCGGACCAACTCATCGCAATTCTGGTCACGTGCGTCCGAAACGCGAAATCAAGACGCGAATAACATTTGCCTTTTGATCTGACTCATCCTTCCGCCTTCATCCGTCATCCTTCTTTCTTCGTCTGGCTCATCCTTCATCCTTCCGCCTTCATCCTTCCAAAAAAACTCCCCGCGGTGAGAGGCTGAATGTCTGCTGCTGCGGTGCGGGCGGGTTCGGGGTCTTGAAAAGCAGCAGACGTTTCAGCCAATCTCACACACGGGGAGTGGTTGCAAGGTGCCTATCTAGCGGTCGTTCCTTTTGAGTCCGTTATCTTCCAGGCGGCCGGCTCGGGCCGTTGTCGTCGCGTCGGTTGCCCGCGGCTTGGGCCAGGTCGAAAACCTGCTGGCTTGTCGCCGTTTCGATGGCTGCGGCCATATCGCGGTCACCGCCCAGAGACGCTTCGCGTCGGTAGGACGCACCGTGGCGATAGGCCGCCTCGTGATGACGCAGTCCTTCGTGTTCGTCATACGGTTCGTTCTCGAAGGTTGCCTCGTGTCGCGACGGGCCTTCGTGCTCGTAGTAGGCTCGTTGGCCCGCACGCTCGGCTTCAACATGCACGTCCGGTTCGACGCCCGCGCCCGCCATTTCGCGGCCGGTGGGCGAGAAGAACTGTGCCGTCGTCAGTCGCAGCGTTCCTTGAACGCTCTGCAGCGGGAAGTGGGTCTGAACGGTTCCTTTGCCGTATGTCCGCCGGCCGACGATGAGCCCGCGGCTGTTTTCCTGGACGGCAGCGGCGAAGATTTCGCTGGCGCTCGCGCTGTTTTCATCAACCAGCACGACCAGCGGCGTCTTCCAGGTCCGATCGCGGTGAGCATATTCCACCGTATTGTCGGTTGCATCGCGGCCGCGGGTCGCCACGATGGTCCCCGACGGAACGAATTTGTTCGACAGTTGAATAGCCGTGGTCAGCAGTCCCCCCGGATTGCCCCTCACGTCGACGATCAGTGATTTCATGCCTTGGCGGTAGAGGTCCCACAGGGCCTTGTCGAATTCTTCCGAGCTGTTCTGGGCGAACTTGTCGAGCTTGATGTAACCCACCTTGTCCTCGAGCATCTTCACTTCGCTCACGCTGTGCACTTCGACGCGCCGGCGGACAAGTTTCACCTCGGCAAACCGCTCGTCGCGGCGAACGCCCAGCGTGATCTGGCTGCCCGATGGGCCCGTGATCAGATCGACGGCCGAATCGATTGTCGCCCCCGTCACCTTCTGGCCGTTGATCGACTCGATCATGTCGCCCTTTCGCAGTCCCGCTTCGGCGGCAGGGCCGCCCGCGAGAGCGTTGGCGATCAACATGCCGTGCTCATCCGCTTTGATCTCCACGCCGATGCCGACGATATGGTCTTCCAGCTCGGCACTCGGCGAGTTGCGTCCGATTGCCGGAACGAAGGCCGAGTACTTATCCAGTGAATCGGTCGCACCGAAGATGAATTCCAAGGCGACGGCCGTGGGCCGCAAGCCGGCGTCACGCTCGGCCGCTTGCATGGTCCACTGCATGGCTTGATAGGCATCGTCCGCACTCTTGACTGGCTGCCCATCAACGACTCGTTGCAAGTCGCCGCGGAAGACTTCGAGTCGGCTTGGGTCTTGGCCGACGCCGTTCGCCTGCAGAAAGACTGGGTTATCGAGGGCCAGAGACAAATTCTTCACAGCCTGTTTCACGCGGACGTCATACGTCGACGGCTTCAGGTGCCGGGCATCGATGAGTCCCGAGATTTCGAAGTAAAGCTCCATGCTCTGCTGGGCCGACATCGAGCGCACCAGGCGGATCATCGCCGGGTTGCCGTAACGATTCGTCAGCTTGCGCTGAATCAATTCCCGCTCGGGAAGCTGCTCCTCATGTCCGGCGGCAGGCCGCTGCTGTTCGTGATGCCGCACGTGGTGCCGGGGCGGCGCGTCGCGGTCGAATTCCTGTTCGCCCTCGTGATGTGAGCGACGATGGCGGGGCGGCGGGGCGTCGCCGTTCGGGTTCTCGGGGAAGCTGTTGGGATTCCCCTGGAACTCGTTGATCTCCATCGGCGGCTGCGGCGGCCGATCGGATGGCTGCGTCTCTGGGTCGGCCTGAAAAGTCGATGGTTCCTGCAGCCAGGTCGACGGGGCCGGCTCGGCCGAGAGCGAGCCGGCGGTCAAAAGCAGCAAGGGGGCGACGACGACCACGACCTTGGCTCGCCACTCACGATTCCCCGGCCGCCACTCTTTGAGCCATTCTTGGATTTTGCGGAACATGTCTTTGTCCTCTCTTCCTTGGGCGGAAAGTGCTTCCTGCCTTGGAGTGATGCACTCTCAAACGCCCGTCGGCGTAACAATGTGCGGTTGGGGGAATTGGTCGGAACACGCGTCGTCGAGGGTCTCGTCGTCGGGCATCGACGGGGCTGCAATGGTGCCCAACCGATCCGGCGTCTCATTCCCCTGCGTGATGACCAACTCGCCGCGGACAACTCGCACATTCGCCGGTGCGTCGATTCCGATCTTCACCGTGCTGCGTCCGGTGCGAATCACTTTGACAAA